>NZ_JAGUUD010000153.1:0-15902 GCF_020177535.1 Paraburkholderia sp. XV
AGCCGAGCCCCGTCAGCATCAGCGCGAATGGGCCAATGTGCCGTTGAATAGAACTATTCAATTGTCTTCCTCATATCTCGTGTACGGAAGCGCCTTGCCACCTTGCGTTGGCATCGGCGAATTCCGGCTTTCCTTGTTATTCGATAGCGAATCGCGACGGCTGTCGCACGCCGCGCCGCGAGAGGTATCGTCGACGGTTCTGGTGCCATCGAGCGAGAGCGGGATGGTCGCGAAATGGCCCGGCTACGTCCAATGCCAATTGCGCATGAGGGTCATGCACAAAAAACATAACGTCGAATGAACGCTTATGCGGCGGGCCTTAAGGCGTCAATATGAAATGACGCCTGTCGGCAAGCACGCGGGCCGGCATAACGGAGTTGCCGCGAGCCGCGCGAACCATTTTGAGTCCGGAATCGGCGAAGCGTGTTTTTCACGGCTTTGGGCAATGCATTGCGCAATGTCGCAATCGCAACGGCAGGGTTCTGCTCGCGCTGTACGGACAACGCGAGCGTCAAGAGTCGGGTGCGATTCGTTCTCCCGATCAGGATGCCGCGTCTCACTTGACCGAGCGCTCTCCTTCATTGCAAAGGAAGCGGAAATCAGGCCGGTGAGATTGAACATCTGCAGACTGCTTTTTCACTTCACTCATTTTCGGTTCGTTGCGCTTCGTTGCGTCATGCGTGTTTCAACCAGACGTAAAACTGGTTTTACGCAGCATTGACAATCTGCTCGCGCAACCAGCGTTGCGCCGGGTCGCGATGACATCGCTCATGCCATAGCATCCCCATTTCATAGCCGGGCACATCGACAGGCGGTTTGACGATCTGCAATGCACTCGTGTTCCGGACCAGCCGCTCGGGCACCATCGCGACGAGATCCGTGCTTGCCAGCGCGGACAGCATGAACAGAAAGTGCGGAACGGACAGTACGACGCGGCGCGTGAGCCCCAGTTGCCCGAGCGCTTCATCCGTGACGCCGCGAAACCCGCCGCCGTCAGGCGAAACGATGACATGCTCCAGCGCGCAGAACTGCGCCGGCGTCGGCCGACGTTTCAGCCGCGGATGGCCTGCGCGGCCGGCCAGCACATAACGCTCCGTGAACAGCACCCGGCGATGCATGCCCAAAGGCGACTCGTCACTGGTATGAAAGGCGAGGTCGATTTCGCCTCGTTCCGCCTGCTTCAGGATGCGCTGCGGCATCATCTCGACAACGGAAAGCCGCGTACCGGGCGCTGCCGAACGCAACGCAGCCAACACTGGCAGCAACACCGTCGACTCGCTGTAGTCAGTTGCGGCCACTCGCCATGTTTGCGTCGCCGTGCCCGGGTCGAATGCCTTCGCGGGCGACATGACGTGCTCCAGCGCTTCGAGCGCTTCGCGCAAGGGCTCTCGCAGTTCGTCCGCTCGCGCGGTGGGCCGCATGCCGCGCGGACCCGGTAGCAATAGCGGATCGCCAAAGATCTCGCGCAGCTTTGCCAGGTGCACGCTCACCGAAGGTTGAGAAAAATTCAATCGCTCCGCTGCTCGCGTCACGTTATGTTCTGAGAGGAGCGCATCGAGCGTAACCAGCAGATTCAGGTCCAAACGTCTGAGATTATTCATCGTAATACCGCACATATCAGAAATTCATTTCCAATATACCTGAGCGCCGCTTACGCTGCTTTCCGTGAATCACGGAGATCGAACCATGAATGTACTACTCGTCTATGCTCACCCCGAACCGCGCTCGCTGAATGGCGCGCTGAAGGACTTTGCGGCCGCACGTCTGGAAGCGAGCGGACACGCCGTGCAGGTGTCGGATCTGTATGCGATGAACTGGAAAGCCTCGCTCGATGCAAGCGACAGCGTGGTCCCGCCCATCGGCAAACGCTTCGACCCCAGCCTCGATTCGAAGCACGCGTTCGAAAACGGTTTGCAAAGCGAAGACATCGCACGGGAACAGCAGAAGCTGTTATGGGCCGACGCGGTGATCTTGCAGTTTCCGCTGTGGTGGTTCTCGATGCCTGCGATCCTGAAAGGCTGGGTGGAGCGCGTGTATGCGTACGGCTTCGCGTATGGCGTCGGCGAGCATTCCGACGCGCGCTGGGGTGACCGCTATGGCGAAGGCACGCTGGCAGGCAAGCGCGCCATGCTGATCGTGACGACGGGCGGCTGGGAATCGCACTATGGCCCGCGCGGCATCAACGGCCCGATCGACGATATCCTGTTCCCCATTCATCACGGGATTCTGTACTACCCGGGCTTCGACGTGTTGCCGCCGTTCGTGATCTATCAGACCGGCAAGATGGACCAGGCTCGCTACACAGCCACTTGCGAAACACTGGGGCAACGTCTGGACACGCTGTGGACGGTGCCGCCCATTCCATTTCATGCGCAGAATGGCGGGGCATACGAGATTCCCGCCCTCACGTTGCGCGACGATATCGCGCCCGGCAAAGCGGGATTTGCCGCGCATCTCGGGTAAAGATTACCCTCATGCATTGACCCCGGTCAATTCCGACAGTCGCGCCCTATGCGTGATGCGTCATATTTACGAAATATGCTGCGTTATTACATCGCCTTTCGCATCGAGAAAATATTTCTGATCCCTATTATGCTATAACCGGAATGTGAGCCAAAACTAGCGATCACTCCGATCTCGATGCGATATGGCGTTTTACTATGTCGAACCAGAAGTGGCTGGCGGCCTTGGAAAGAATACGGTGCTGGAGCCAGACATCCATCCGCCAACCGTCATCAAACTGCACTACCGGATCATCAATTGGCTGGGCGATGCGCTACTGGAGAGCTTCCCTGCGTTGATCATCACGCGCGAAGCCGCCAATGCGCTGAATGAGGCCGGCGCAAGCGGATTCGAATGCCGCGAAGTTGAAATAACGGTGAGCGACTCCTTTAAAGAAATTTATCCCGACCGGATATTGCCGGAATTTCTATGGCTATCCGTGACGGGCACGGCGGGACGCAACGATTTCGGCATTGCCGACGACTCGCGGCTTGTCGTCTCCGACCGCGCGCTCAAGACCTTGAAGACATTCGGCCTCGATAACGCCCTCGTCGAAGATTACTGAAATCGCGCATTGCGGTCCGCCAAAAGCCAAAGGCCCGTCAATCGACGGGCCCTGGTTGCCTTTTTTGAAGAATAACCTTGAAGCGCTGGTCAGAAGCGATACCCGACCGACACAAATGAAACGATAGGATCCACGTGGAGTTTCGACGTGCTCGTCACCGTGCCGACGCTCGAATGTGTGGTCAGCGTTGCGCGCGTCGATAGCCACATGTAAGACAGCGACACGCCCGCTGACCAGTGCTTGTCGAAGTTATACGTGAAGCCCGCGTTGATGACAGGCGCAAACGAACTGCTCAACTTCGCCGATGTCTGCCCTTCGAGCGCGGTGCCATACGTCGACGAGTAAAGAAATGCGCCGCTCGACATCGCCGAACCGAGCTTCACGCCGCTATACCAGACATAGGCCACGCCCGCACCGAGATAAGGACGGAAATGGCTTTGCGCATCGTTGAAATAGTACTTCAGCAATAGCGTCGGGCTCCACTCATACGCCTTGCCCAGTTCGCCGAGTCCCGCGAGCGTGCCCGTGCCCGACAGCGTGAATTTCGGCGGCACGCCGAACACGCCTTCTGCTGCGATATGGTCGGTGATGAAATACGTCGCAGTCAGCCCCACGGTATCGGCGCCGTCGACACTGGCGCCCGACCCGCTCGCGGTCGTCGTCGAGCCGAGCGCACTGATGCTGAACGGTTGGCTCGACGATTGCGGCGCGAGATGGAACCAGCCGACATTCGCCACGAAACTTCCCGCGCTCTGCGCATGCGCGGCCGAGCCCGTCAGCAAGGCGGCCGCAAGGGTGATAGCCCGATATGGCCTCATCGATCTCCTCCTTTGTTGTGTTGGTCTGGAGGCGATTCTATGCGTACGACCGTGCTAATCGGTAGGGCGAGTCTGGTGAGTTGTCTCTGGAATCTGGTAAGGATTGGCCCTGCTAACCCGCCAGTTCGCGATGCAGCGCCAGATACTCCAGCGAGAGCTTGTGACGCGGGTCGAGGTGGATCACGGGCTTCGCATGCTGGTGCGATTCCTTGATCTTGACGGACGACGACAGCCTCGCATCGAGCACGGGCAAGCCTTCGGCCACCAGTTCGTCGACCAGTTGCTGCGGCAGGCTCGCGCGCGGCTGAAACTGGTTGATCACGATGCCTTCGACGTGCAGTGCATCGTTGTGGTCCTGCTGGATTTCCTTCACGTTATCGAGCAGCGTATAGAGCGCGCGGCGCGAGAAGTCGTCGCAGTCGAACGGAATCAGACAGCGCTCGACAGCAATCAGTGCGGAGCGCGTGTAGAAATTCAGTGCGGGCGGCGTGTCGATGTAGACCGCGTCGTACATGTCGAGCTCGTTGAGTGCGTCGCGCAGCTTGTAGATCTTGTAGCGCGATTCGAGCTTGCCGTGCAGCGTGTCGAGATCCGCGTGCGCGGGCATGATGTCCAGATTGTCGAATGGCGTCGGATGAATGAACGACGTTACGTCGACGGGCTTGAAGCTGAACGTCAGCGCCGTTTCGAAGAAACCGGCCACGGTAGGATTGACGTCGCTCGCCCGCGAGCCGAGCAGATACTGGGTCGAATTGCCTTGCGCATCCAGATCGATGACGAGCGTGCGCAGGCCTTCACGCGCGCTGATCGCCGCCAGGTTGCATACGATCGTCGATTTGCCGACACCACCCTTCTGATTGAATACGACGCGCCGCATATGTCCCCTCTTGCTGTCGATCTGCCCGAAAAACCAGCAGCATACATCAGCCGCACTACCGGGCGAGGCGCGCCATAAAACGTGTGAACCACATGCAGGTCGTGCGACGCGTTTTCATGGCCTAGAATCGTTTCAGGCGCATCGCGGCCGAACGTCTGCGCAACACCGTGCCGGGCCTCGGTCATGCTGGATGTGCGCCATCTATCGCGCGAATTTTCAGGAGGTCACGATGAAAGCAGATGAAAAGGGCCATGTGCAAGCCTTCGTGCAAACGGCCGAACAGGCGGGCGATTATGTGTGGGTGATTGCGCTGATCGATTTCGGTGCACGCGAAGTGAAGCGCACGCTCGTTTCCGACGAAAAATACTCGACCCGAGCGGCTGCGAAAGACGCAGGCGACGCCCGCCTGAAGGCCATCACCGAGGACCGTCACGCGCACGCGTAACAGCCCTCGTCCGCTGCGGCGGACAAGACCCGCACGACGCGCTGTTCGAAGCCGGCGTCGGCCTCGACGGCTCGTCGTGCTGCCGAATCAGAAGAATCACAACTGTGACGGACACGGACATGCCGATGATCAAGTTCTGCGTCCGCCTCGCGCTCGTCGCGTACCTGGTCGCGCTGATCGCGCTTTACCTGATGCAGGACCGCATGCTGCTGCCTGCGCCGCTCGATACCACCGGCACGCCGACAGGGCATCACGGCGCCTACGACGTCGAGCCGTGGCATGTCGACGGACTCTACGCGGGCTATGTCGCAACGCCTGCCGCCGCCGCGCCGCGCGGCACGTTCGTCCTCTTTCACGGCAATGCCGAAACCGCGGAGAACAAACTGCCCGTCGCCGAAGTCTTTGTCCGCGATGGTTTTCGCGTCGTGATGGTCGAATATCCGGGGCAAGGCAACCGTCAAGGCAAGCGCACGATGCTGGCGGCACTGGCGGCATCGCGAGACGCGCTTGCCGCAGCGCGCGCGCAATGGAGCGGACCCGTTTATCTGGTGGGCGAATCGCTCGGCGCGGGCATGGCGGCACAGGCCGTTAAAGGCAACGAAGGCGTGGTTGCGGGCGTCGCGCTCATTACGCCATGGGACACGCTCGCGAGTGTCGCAGGAGAAAAGTACTGGCTGTTTCCCGTGCGCTGGATGCTGCACGATCCATTCGATTCAGTGGCAGCCCTCCAACGCTATAACGGACCGCTTGTCGTGATCGGTGCGCAGCAAGACTCGCTGATTCCCATCGTTCACGCGCAACGGCTGGCGAGCGCGCGTCCCGGCGCCCAGTTGATGGTGTTGCCCGATGCCGGTCACGACGACTGGTTTAGCGCCATGCACGATATGCAATGGCGCCAGGTGCTGCGCTGGCTGCATGCGGATTGAACGCGCTTTTGGGGCGTGTCAGATGCGCCACGCTCCGCGCACGCGCTCGCGGATATCCGCAAGACGCTCGACGGATTCGTTGGCGAACACGAAGCGCAGATACCGTTGCGCTTGCGGGCCCCAGCCGTTCATCGGCGTCGCGGCGACTTCGCCTTTTTCGAGGAGCAGGCGTGATGCATCGGGTGGCCCGATGCCGAGCTGCGCCGTGTCGACGAGCAGCGACCATCCGCCATCGGGACGTACCAGCGGCAGATCGCCCAACGCATTGAGCAGAAAATCGCGCCGCGCCTGCCAGACGGCGACCGCCTGCGCGACGCCATCGTCTGCGCAGGTCAGCGCCGCCGTCGCGCCGGGCATGCCGATACCGACCTGGCAAACAACATTCGACAGACTGGTCAGCCGCACGTCGTGCATGATGCGTTCGGGACCGACGATCCAGCCCACGCGCCAGCCGATCATCCGGTACTCCTTGGATACAGAGCCGACCGTGAAGGTGCGCTCGCGCATCTGCGGCAACGACGCGGGATGAATCACGCTGCGCCCGTCGAACAGGATGCGCTCCATTGCGGCGTCGTAAACGAGCCATGCGTCCGCGTGGCGGCAATGCCCGGCGATTGCATGCCACTCGGCCTGGTTGGCCACGAAGCCGCTCGGCATCGACGGCGACATGATGAGGATGGCGCGCGTGCGCGGCCCCACGGCGCTTGCCAATGATTCGATGTCGAGCCGCCAGCCATCGTCCGAAGGCAGGAGCCGCGCGAACTTCGGCACGCCGCCCGCGAGCAGCACGCGATTGATGAGGCCCGCGTAGGTCGGGTCGGTCAGCACGACTTCGTCGCCCGGTTCGAGGATCGACAACAGCACGTTGAGAATGCCCGCAAGTCCGCCAGCGGAAACGATGCATTCGCTGCCGGCGTCGTAGTCGATGCCCGTCGACTGCTTCATCCGCGCAACCACGGCCTGACGCAATGCCGTCTGGCCTGTGAACGGCAGATAGCTGTTGGCGTCGTCATCGTCGACGGCCTCGTGCGTGCGGCGGATTGCTTCGGCGGGCGGTCTCAGGTCGGTGTCGAGGTTCTCCAGCCGCAAGAGGTTGCGATTCTTCGTCGCGTCGGCAGCGTCGCCCATTCTGTCGACGCCGATGCCCGGGATGTTGCGCAAACGGGAGACTGTCACGGTGCCCTCCTCGCATCAGGCTGAGTTGATCGATGAATCAACGGATATGCGGGGTAGCATACTATTGCGTGAGGATGTCCTCGTGATCGGCGCGTTGCAAGCGCCCCTACCCTCGCCTCGCCATCAACTCATTGCGAATCAGCGCTTGCAGGTCGTCTGCACTCGGCTGCGTGCCCCAACGGCTCGCGCCCGCCACCGATGCAATCGCGAACCACGAATGCGGCGGAAACCATTCCTGCACCATCACGCCGTCCTGTCTCAGGCACAGTTGCCCCGTCAACTCGCTGTATTCGGCCGACATCGACCTGCCGTCCGCCTGCACCGTCACGCATGTGCCTTTCGACGACGGTTGCTCCTCGACGCTGACGACCATGTCGCCGTCAGGTGAATGTTCGTATGCGCCCGCCATGATCAGCAGCGCCCAGCAAGTGCGCTTCGACGCGAGCGCCCGGGCATCGTCAGGGTGATTGTTGCTTTCATCGTGCTCTCCCAGCTTCGGATCTCGGGAGACACTCTATGCAAATCGCACCGCGAAGATGTGTGCGTGTGTAAGCAAACGTGAATTCCGCGCCGCGAATCACCGTGTGCGGGCAGCAAGTGTAACGTCGGCGTTCAATTGCCTTGCCTTGTGTGCGCCGTTACAACACCCGCGCCGGCCGCAAACGTGCAAGCGTCGTGATCGGGCTGTCACAGCGAGGTAACAGGTTTGGGAATATCGTGTCGCCGGAATCACGTTTTCTTCCCGTTCCTTTCCGGCGCCGACGCGCCTGCGCCGCAGCCTGTCCGCGCGTCGCTTGCCCTTCCGAAGCGAGAACAACAGACATGTCGAAAAACAACGCCCCCGACACAACGCCCGACGAACCGGACAACACGCCGTCCGCCACCCAGTCCGCCACTTTTTCGCGCCGTGGCTTTCTGAAGCTCGCGGGTGCGTCGGGATTCGCGACGGCCGCCAGCACGTTTGCGGGCTCGGCCAAAGCCGATCCGTCGACGCCTGACGGCACGCCTGAGCAGGTCCATCTCACGTGGGGCGAAGATCCGACGAACGAAGTCGTGGTGTCGTGGGCATCGATGGCGGCTGCGGCGAATCCGCACGTGCGCTTCGGCGCGGCCGGCGACAGGAAGGACATCGTGCATGCCGTTCAACGCACCTACACGGACGGCCTGAATGGCGAAGTCGTGTTCACGTATCACGCGCGTCTGCACGGCCTGAATGCGGGAACCACGTACGAATACGAAGTCACGGCCGATAACGACAGCCGTGCGGGCACGCCCTTCTCGGCATCCTTCAAGACGGCGCCGCGCGGCCGCGCGCCGTTCCGCTTCACGAGCTATGGCGATCTGGCGACGCCCAACACAGGGTGGGTGCTGTCGTCGCCGCAAAGCCGCTTCGCGGTGCAGGCCGTCGAGCGTTTCCAGCCGCTCTTTCACCTGCTCAACGGCGACCTGTGCTACGCGAACCTGAACCCGGCGCAGCAACCGGCTGTGTGGCGCGACTTCGGCAACAACAATCAGACGTCGTCGGCGAATCGTCCGTGGATGCCGTGTCCCGGCAATCACGAAATCGAATTCAACAACGGCGCGCAAGGCTTCGATTCGTACCTCACGCGCTACACGCTGCCGCACAACGGCACGCGCTTTCCGGGCCGCTGGTACAGCTTCCGCGTGAGTTCCGTGCTGTTCATTTCGCTCGATGCCGACGACGTCGTGTATCAGGACGCAGCGGCCTTCGTCGCGGGCCCGGCGCCGCTGGTGCCTGCCGCGAGCACGGGCAACCCGGCGATTGCGCCGGGCACGTCGTTCTATGTGCGCGGCTACAGCAACGGCGAGCAGACGCGCTGGCTGGAGAAGACGCTGCGCCATGCCGCCGACGATGACGATATCGACTGGATCGTCGTGCAGATGCATCAGGATGCGCTCAGTTCGTCGAAGACGGGCAACGGCTCCGACAAGGGCATCCGCGAGGCATGGCTACCGCTCTTCGACCGCTATGGCGTGGACCTCGTGCTATGCGGCCACGATCACGACTACGAGCGCAGCTATCCTGTGCGCGGCTGCAACCATCACGCGGGCGTCGACGCGGTCACCGGGGAGAAAGTCGACACGCTGCAACCGAAGCCCGTGGTTCACTCGCACGCAAGCAACGGCAACACGTTCGACACCAGCCACGGCACGATCCACCTGATACTCGGCGGCGGCGGCACGAGCGCGCCGCTCGACGTGTACGGCGTCGACACGGGCAACGGCAATCCGCAGGCGAAGGTGTTCACGAAGCCCAACCGGCCGGTGCCTGGCACAACGGCGGGCACGTTCACGCGCGCCAGCGCCGACGCCCTCGAAGATGCGATCTGGTCGGCGCAGCGCGACACGGGCACGGGCTACGGCATCGCGGTATTCGACTACGAGCCGGGTCCACACGGCGGCAAGACGACGATCACGATGAACTACTATCACGCGCCGGGCGCCGACCAGACGCCGACGGCGAACTACGAGCTATTCGAGACGATCACACTATCGAAGCACCGGCGGAGATGATCGTCACGCGTGGCGCGAGACGCCACGCTACCCACCCCGAAGCGGCACGCGCCCGACGAGAAAGCCTACACACAGTTTGCCACCTGGGCGGCGGCGAACTGTGCGGCACGGCGTGCTGCGACGCGGGCACAGGAAGTGGGTGAGGCGTACAGAGAGAACGTTGGCAACGACCGCGAACAGGTGCGCTACGGTGTGAAGCGCGGGGACGTTGGGGGCCCGTGGGAAAACGTCAAGCACTGGCGGTGTGAGCCGCTTTCTTTTGCCTACTTTTCTTTGCGGCGGCAAAGAAAAGTAGGTGCCGCCCCGCACAGGGGCAACGCGTGAAGCACGCTAACGAATCGCGGATGCCAGCGAAAGCAAAAGCAAACCGCGGATGCCCGCACCGCAAAGGCGCCCTCATCCGTACGATCGAAGTAAATCGGCGTCACCGAAACGCGCCCGGCCGCGACCACGGCGGTTTCGAAATCAGCCGAATTCTCCCGCGCCCCGCGCTGAACCCGCAACCAGTGATACTCGAGCCCCCGTGGGTCGACTTGCGGCAACAAACCAATCCCTTCCACGAGCCCTACACCCTGCTTAGTGGGCGTCAGCGGCCCGGCATCTACCGCATCCACATCAGGAAAATTCACATTCAGGCAAACACGCAGACGTACATGCCGATAAACAGAACAGATGGCAAGCGAATCAAGCCGCAATGCGTTGTGAAGGCGTTGTTGCGCGATCATGAGCGCCGCTATACTGACCAGCCGATGAGTAGAAACACATGAACGAGGCAACCCAGCAAGCGATCGTCCAACTGGCACAATACGCTCGTCGATGGCGAAGGCGCGCGTCGACGCGCTCATGAAGGAACACACGCATATATCGAAGGAAAGCCTCAATCTGTCGCTGCCCACGCTACATCTGATAGCAGGCGCGGCATGATGGCGATGACGATGGCGGCTTTTAGTACTTTTTTGTGACCCATTCCGTGAGCAGCAACGATCTTCTCAACATCGCGCAGCTGCGCGCCTTCAAACTCGTCGCGGATACGGGCAGTGCAACGCGTGCGGCTTCCGCGCTATTTCGTGCGCAATCGGCCGTGACGCGCTCGGTGCAGGAACTCGAAGCCGCGCTTGGCGAACGGCTGTTCGACCGCAAGCCTTCCGGCATGCTGCCGACACCCGTCGGCCGCGCCGTGCTGCATCGCTGTGAACGGCTTTTCACGGAACTCGAAGAGCTCGCGCAATGGTGCGCCGCGCGCCAGGCGCGCCGCCGTCCTGCCGCCGAAACTTCGTTGCCCGCCTATCTGCTCAATACGCGGCGGCTGCAACTGTTCGCGGCGCTCGCGCGGCATCGGCATATGCCGAGCGCGGCAAAGGCCTTCGGCATCAGTCAGCCAGCCGTGAGCACCGCGATTCGCGTGCTCGAAAGCGGCTCGGGACTGCAACTGTTCCATCGCCATCCGCGCGGCATCCTGCTCACCACGGAAGGCGAAACGTTTCTGCTGCACGTGCGCCGCGCGCTGAACGAATTGCGGCACGTACCCGACGATATCGCCGCGTTGCACGGCTACATTCAGGGCGCGGTGACCGTCGGCGCGTTGCCGCTGGGGCGCACGCTGATTCTGCCGAAAGCTATCGCCAGCATGAGCGCGAAGCATCCGGGCGTGCGCATCATCACCGACGAAAGCGCGTACGAAACACTGGTCGCGGGACTGCGTGCGGGCGACATCGATTTCATTCTCGGCGCGTTGCGCGAGAACGATGCTTCGAGCGGGCTGCTGAACGAGCGTTTGATGTCGGACGATATGGTCGTGCTCGCGCGGCGCGCGCATCCGCTAGCCAATGCGCGCGGCCTGACGCTCGCCGATCTGCAGAAAATGCAATGGATCGTGCCGCGCAGCCACGCGCCTGCACGCGGACTGTTCGAAGCGCAATTCAAACGGCTCAGACTCAAGCCGCCCATGCCGTCCGTCGAAACGGCAGACCTCGCGGTGATTCGCGGCCTGCTGCTCGGCACGGACATGCTCGCGGCACTGTCCGCGCAGCAATTGCACTACGAGTGTCAGTCGGGTGAACTGGTCGTGCTCGACGTGAAGCTGCACAACACGCGGCGCGATATCGGCCTCACGATGCGCAGCGCGGGCACGCCGTCGCCGGCCGCGCGCGCGTTGATCGACGCGATACGGCTTGCCGTCGTCGAAGTCACGCGCACGATCAGCATGGCGGAAGCGTGAGCGGAAAAGCCGCGCGATGCACCGCGCGGCAGTTGCCCGACATCAGCGCCGCACGCGCGAGAAGCGGCACCAGCTATGGTGATCGAGATTCTTCAGCAATTCCGCGCGCGAGCGCTCGCGACGGTAGTGCTGCACCACCGACAGCAACGCAATCAACAGCACGGATCCCCCAAGCGCAGTCACAATCCATGTTTCGTTCATTGCCATCCCCTGTAACAACTACGCCAGCAACATCGCACCGTGTTTTCAGAGCGGGCATTGCCCCGCCTTCGGACAATTGCCTGCACTCATGCATTGCTCGAAAACCAGTTCGCGGTATCGACCGGCATCGCGATCCGCAGGCGTACGCGGCCCGAAAGTCCGGTTCACGACGACGATCTGGTTCGTGCACCGGCATTGATAAAGCTGTTGTTTTGTCTCCACCACTTCTTCCTTATCGGGCCCTTTCCGCTTTCTTCGGACTTGCGTGGACCCTGTTCCTGTCGATACAGAATCAGTTCATATGCTGGCCGCCGTTCACGGCCAGGTTGGCACCCGTAATGAAACCCGCGTCTTCCGAACACAGGAACGCGACGAGCGCGGCCACTTCTTCCGGCTTGCCCAGGCGGCCGGCGGGAATCTGCGGCAGGATCTTCGTGTCGAGGATTTCCTGCGGAATCGCCGTGACCATCTTCGTGGCGAGATAGCCGGGCGAAATCGTGTTGACGGTCACGCCCTTGCGCGCCACTTCGAGCGCGAGCGCCTTCGTGAAGCCGTGCATGCCCGCCTTCGCCGCCGCATAGTTGGTCTGCCCAACCGAGCCCTTCGAGCCATTCACCGACGAGATATTGATCACCCGTCCCCAGCCGCGCTCCATCATCATTTCGCACACCGGCTTCGTCATGTTGAAGACGGAATCGAGATTCGTGCGCATCACGGCGTCCCAGTTAACCTTGTCGAGCTTGCGCAGCGTCATGTCGCGCGTGATGCCCGCATTGTTCACGAGGATGTCGACAGGACCGATCTCCGCCGTGATCTTCGCCACGCAGGCGTAACACGAGTCGTAATCGGCGACGTCGACGGAATACGCGTAGAACGCGCGCCCCGCGGCTTCCATCGCGGCGAGCCATTCGTCCGAGCATGTGTTGCCGGGCGAGCACGTCACGACCACGCGATAGCCGGCATCGTGCAAACGGACACTGATAGCCTCGCCCAGACCACCCATACCGCCCGTTACCACAGCAATTCGATTAGTCATCCTTTGCACCTGTCAGTCGTTCATTGCGAAACTTCCCGATCGTCAACCGGCTGGTTCGCAGATACAGCCGTTAACTGGTCTCCCCGACTGATCCTTTTATGCCGCCGCTCACTGCGGCGCGCGCGTTTCGCGAGTCACTGCGACGTCGCGTGTCGGTAGATGGTTCGGCGTGTGCCTGTGCTTTGGTGATTAATCGACAACCGCTTTGTGGGGACGCGTATCCGCCTCGGTTCGCGCAGCGCGCGCGATCGCCTCATTAGTTTGCTGTTGCGCGAGCGCTTCGGGCGTTGGCGCAGTGGAAAGCGCCGTCGCGACAGCCGACGTCATGGCAGATGCAGCCGCTTGCGTGCGGCTCTGGAATGCATCGACGGCGCAGCGCAACTGGATGTCGTTCTTTCTCGCTTGTGTTTGTCCGACTTCCTGAAGCGCCACATTGAGCCGCGAAACGATACGGCCCAATTCATGGCCGTACTCCGCGAATAGCGACACGCCGCTATTGACCGCACTCCGATGGATAGCGGCCCATGCGTCCGGCGTGCGAGCGTTGCTGACCATGCTCATGGTTTTCAGCGCTTCGCCATTCAGTTGGCTAATCGTCTGCAGATTCAGCGCGACGATGGATTGCACTTCGCGAACGAAGGGATTGGCCCATGCGTGGAGAGCGGAGATGCCCGGCTCCCACGCCGAAATGACACCTACGGAATTCCGTGTGTTCATTGACGCGACTCCGTTAGTCTTACTAATTAGATTAATGCCACATGCACAGCGGGGCCGCGCTGTTTCATGCGAATAGCATGTGTGTTCGCAATTAACGCTTGTTTGTGCGAAGCACAATTTGAAGCGTCATTCTAAACACATCATTTGACAATTAATAAATGGTCTTTTGTAGGTAGTTACCCTAGGTTTTAGGGCTCATTTCCCACATGTTGATACAAAACATGGCTGATTACGTTTCAGCGGCACGTTATAGATGCATCCAATACATCTCAGGAATGGCCCGATCTTCGTCGGATAGAAAAGGATTATCCAGACGAATGATTTTTCGACTCGCCAGATTGGTTCGCTTTAACGCGTTCTGGATATACGGATGTGTGTTGAATAACTTCAGATACGAGCCATCGCGCCAGGCCGCCGCGAAGCCTCGTGCGATCGTCGCCGCGAGCCGCTCCTGATTGGGCGACACATAGAACAGAAAATCCGAGCGATACGCGAGCAGCAAACGGTTCTCGACAGCGAGGCTCGACTCGGTCTCCTTGCGCGACTCGATCTCCGGATACGCTTCGATCACGCCGCGCGGAAAATAGTCGACGCGCCGGCCTTCGACCATCTTGAAGATCGTTTCGTAACTCGATGTCGTCTGCACGGCGAGACCTGCGTTGCGCATGATCTCGGTATCGATCCAGCCAAGCCCTTGAACACCCGTCATCGAACGCAGATCGTCGAGCGTTTCGATCCGGTCGAAATCGGGCTGCCTGTCCTGCCGGATCAGAAACACCCGGTACCCGATCAAGCCGCGATGAATCGGAATATGCACGACGTTCAGGCCGCGCTCGGCCTGCGCGTCCATGCTGGTCCAGTGCAGATTGATGGTCGTGCCGCTCGCGAGTTCGGCGAGCGCACGGCCGCGCTCCATCACGATTTCGACCTGCCGTGTCGAATAGGACGCGTTGGCCGCTTTCATCGCGAGATCGAGCGTGGCGAGCGCGAATGCGGCATGCACGTCCCTGCCCGGCCGGATCTGTGGATAGATGATTTCGAAGTGCTCGCCCGGTGCGGCCAGTGCAGCGAGCGAGGCGCCCGCAGCACTGGCCGCGGCGAAAAGGAAACGCCTGCGATGCATAAGTACGAGTGACGAATACGGGAACGTGCGGATCGCGCGATATCGAGCCCTGCTCAGATCGTGTCACGGAGCATGGCGGCATCGACATTCGGACAAACCCGCTGACATATTGCAAACGCAATATTTACTCGAAGCCTTCAATCGCTTCGGGCATGTGCAAGCTGTTTCTGGCGCTATTCGACGATCAGCCCGTGACGGATCGCGTAACGGATCACCTCGGCGTTGTTGGCGAGCCCGAGTTTCTGCATCAGCCGCATCTTGTGGGTACTGATCGTCTTGGCGCTGAGCGCGCAGGTGTCGGCGATTTCGTTGATGCTCTTGCCCGCCGCCAGCATCTGCAGCACCTGAAATTCACGGTCGGACAGCACTTCATGAGGCGGCATATCGCCGCGATGCGTTTCGAACACCATCGCGTCCACGAGCTTCGGGTCGATGAAGCGTCCGCCGTCCGCGAGCTTGCGGATCGCCGCGAGCAGGACATCGGGATCGCTGTCTTTCGTCAGATAGCCCGTCGCACCAGCGCGAAGCGCGCGCGATGCGACCTGCGCTTCGTCGTGAATGCTCAGCACCAGCACGGGCAATGCAGGCTGCTCGGCACGCACGCGTCGAATCAGATCGACACCGCTGATGCCCGGCATCGTCATGTCGAGCAACAGCAGATCGACACCGCAACTGCGCAACTTGTCGACGACTTCCGCGCCGTGCGCTGCTTCCGCCGCGACGATCATGTCGCTCGTGGTCGCGATGATCTGCCTGAGTCCGC
>NZ_JAGUUD010000154.1:0-15438 GCF_020177535.1 Paraburkholderia sp. XV
CGGTGGTGGCGGTGGTAGTGGTGGTAGTGGCGGCGGCGGTGGTAGTGGCAGCGGCGGTGGTAGTGGCGGTTGCGGTTGTGGTGGCGGCAGCGCCGGCGGCCCAGGTGGTGGTTTCGGCGGTGGTTTCGGTGGCGGCTTCGGCAGCGGCGGCTTCGGTGGCGGCTTCGGCAGCGGCGGCTTCGGCAAAGGTGGCGGCTACGGCGGTGGATCAGGTTCAGGCGGCGGTCACGGCGGCGGCAACGGACACTGAGATCGAACGGACGGCGGGCCCCGCGCCGTCCCCATACGACGACAACCACGCCGCACGCCGACGCTTCCTGGCCGGCGTCGGCGGTGACGTTCCGATCCCCCGGTCGAACGTCACCGCCCGGACCGGGAACGCCGTCGACGGTAACGCCGGCAAGGCGTTAGCGACACAAGCCTACGCGTCGCCGAGCTCACGGCAAGCAGCAACGACAAGAGCGGTCCGGCAAAGCAGTCGGAAAACGCATCGGAACCAAACCGCCCTGCTCGCCTCATATCTATTCAACGTTCGATATGAGGCCTTTTACATGCAACGACACTTCCCCCGCCCCGTTGCACGCATTGCTTCGGGCGTGCTGCTAGCTGCGTTGATGGCTGGCGCATCGCTAGCCCATGCGCAGAATGGAACCCAAACGGCAGCGCAAGCCCAAACATCGCCTCCCGTCGACCCCACCTTCTCCGCGTGGTCGCTTGCGCAGTCCTGCCAGCAGAAGTCCGATAACGTCGCGCACGGCCAGTGTGTCGGCGCGATCCGCGGCATCATCCACGGCTACCAGTACGGCGTGCTGTTCCTCAGCCAGCGCACATCGCTCGCAGCGAAGGAAACCCAGCGCGTGTCATTGTGTCTGCGCGACGTCCCCGTCTCGACGCTCGTCGACGAATTCGTGCAGGACGCGAGCCAGGTCAGCGCCGATTCGCTCAAGCGCACACCCGCTGAAGTTGCCGTGCTCGGCTCCGTGCACATGCATCACGCGTGCGACTGATCAGCCGATACAACCGCACAAGCGCCGCATGCTCACAGCATCTCGAGCGGCCGCTTGCTGCGGGGCGGACGAAAATGCGCATCAATAGCGGCAAGATCGTCAGGAGAGAGCTGCAGATCGAGCGCGCGGCGGTTGTCACGCACGTGCTCGATGCGCCCTGACTTGGGAATCGCGCACACATCGGGTTGCTGCAGCACCCACGCCAGCGCGACCTGAACCGCCGATACGCCATGCGCGCCAGCGATATCGTCGAGCGGCGAGCGCCTGGGCAGGCGCGCATGATCGACGGGGCTGTACGCCATGGCGGGCATCTTGCGGCCCGCGAGCCACGGCAGCAGATCGAACTCCGGCCCGCGCCGCGCAACGTTGTAGAGAATCTGGTCGGTCGCGCAGGCATCGCCGTGCGGCACGCCGACCAGCTCTTCCATATCGTCGACATCGAAATTGCTCACGCCCCAGTGGCGTATCTTGCCGTCGCGGCGCAGCGCTTCGAAGCCCGCCACCGTTTCGTCGAGCGGCACCGAACCGCGCCAGTGCAGCAGATACAGATCGATGCGATCCGTCTTCAGGCGCTGCAACGACTGTTCACACGCATGCTGCACGCCGCGCTTGCTGGCGTTGTGCGGATAGACCTTGCTGACCAGAAACACGTCTTCGCGCAAGCCCTGCAACGCTTCGCCCAGCAGCGATTCCGTCGCGCCTTCGCCGTACATTTCGGCCGTGTCGATCAGCGTCATGCCGAGCTCGATGCCGCCGCGCAACGCCTCGATTTCGGCCTTGCGGCGCGACGGATGCTCGCCCATCTCCCACGTGCCCTGCCCGAGTTTCGGAATGCGCTCGCCGTCAGGCAGCGTCACGCTGGGGATGTCCTTCGTCATGATTGCGTCCTCGCAGATGATGTCGTGAAGAAGCGCCGCGTCGCAGCGCCCAACGCGACGAGTGTAGCGCTTCGTCGCGGCGTGCATCGGCGTCCCGGCAAAACCCCGCTATAACGTGGGGCGCCGATGACATAGAATTGCCGCTTGCCCTACTTGCGTCCGTCACATGAACCCAGCCTCGGAAGACCGTTGGCGCGATCTGCGCCCGGACCCGGAAAACGATACGCCGCTGTATCTTCAGCTCGCCCGCAAGCTCGGCAGTGCGATCCACGAGAACCGCTGGAACGCAGGCGAAGCGCTGCCGTCGGAGCGCGTGTTGTCGGATGCGCTCGGCGTGTCGCGCATCACGGCACGCAAGGCAATCGCGCTGCTCGTAGAACAGGGCTTGATTCGCCGCTCGCAGGGCGCGGGCAGTTTCATCACGCCACGCTATGAAGATCCGCTGTCGCGTCTGTCGAGCTTCAGCGAAATGCTGCGCCGGCGCGGCTTCACGCCGAGCTCGCAATGGCTGTCGCGCGAAATCGTGCCCGCCAATCGCGATGAAGTGATCCAGCTTGGCCTGTCGCCGGCAGCTGCCGTCACGCGGTTGCGCCGCCTGCGTCTCGCGGACGGCATCGTGATGGCCGTCGAAAATTCGACGTTCCCCGCTTCCGTCATTCCCGACCCGCAGGCCATCGGCGATTCGCTGTACACGTATCTCGAACAGCGCGGCTTGACGATCGTGCGCGCGTTGCAGCACTTCCGCGCGGTCAACGCGAGCGACGAGATCGCCCAGCAGATGAGCATCGCGCCGAACGACGCGCTGCTGCTGATCACGCGCGTCGGCTACACGGCCGACCAGCGCGCCATCGAACTCACCGACACTTACTGCCGCAACGACTACTACGACTTCGTCGCCGAACTGCGCAAGTAGGCGCGAGCTTCAGTCCTCCCAGCGCGGGGCGTCGGAGCCAATGGGCACGGGCGGCCGCGCATAGAATGCGGGTGTCTGCGACATCCGCTCGGCAGGCGCCGCCGCCCGCACGCGTCCAAACGGCGAATCGACTTCGTGCAGACCGTCCTGCACGTCGTCGTACCTGACATCGGGCAGACGCCAGCCCGCTTCGATCTGTCCCATCGATTGCAGCCAGCGGCCCGTCTGCGCCAGCGACAGCCGCACATGCCAGCTGCCGCCCTCCTGCGCGCGCCGCGCCAGCGCAACCATCGCGCCGAATGCGGCGAGATAACCCGTCGCGTGATCGAGCGCCTGACACGGCAGGTGCTTCGGCCCGTCGACACCCGCCGCACGGCTCTCCGTGTAGGCGATGCCGCTTGCCGACTGCACGAGACTGTCGAAACCGCGCCGCATCGCCCACGGTCCCGCGTGCCCATACGCCGAGATCGACACGCAGACCATGCCGGGCCGCAGCCGTGCCAGGGTTTCAGGATCGAAGCCGCGCGCGGCAAGCGAGCCGGGGCGATACGCCTGCAAGAACACGTCTGCTTGTGCGGCCAGCGCCTGCAATTGCCCGCGCGCCGCGGCGTCGCGCAGATCGAGCGTCGCGGAGCGCTTGCCCCGCCCGTTGTCGATCACGAGCGGCGCGATATTCGGCAGATGCGGGCCGTTGATCAGCAGCACGTCGGCGCCATGTTGCGCCAGCGCGCGCCCTGCGACGGGACCCGCGATGATTCTCGACAGATCGAGCACACGCGTGCCTGACAGCGGTCTCAGCGCGTCGCCGCGGCCTGGCGCTTCGGGCGGCGCATCGCCGATCCGCTCGATCTCGAACAGCGGCAGATTGGCAATCGCCTTCGCCTGATCGAGCGTCGCCCATTCGCGCGGCGAGCGGATCAGCGCGGCACACAGGCCGGCGTCGGCGAGTGTCTGATCGAGCTGCGCGCCGTCCCAGCCGCGAATCGCCTCCGCCACCGCGCCGGGATCGGCGTCGCAGCCGAGCACCTTCAACACGCCGTGCAGATGATGCGGAAAGTTCGTGTGCAACTGGACCCAGCGCCCGTCGCGCGTTGCGTAGAAGCCGGTGACGGGGTGGCGCAGTTCCGGCGGCAAGCCATCGTTCACGCGCAGATAGCGCTCGCTGCGAAATGCGATCAGCGCGCGCCGCACGCTCACATCGACATGCTGCATGCGGCCCGTGCGCAGCCTGAAGCAATCGGCGGCGGCGAGCGCCATCGCCGCAATCGACGCACTCGCGAGCGTCCCGACGCGAAACACCGAGGGCAAGGCCGGGTCGTCGCCTTCGATCGACATGTAATCGAGCAAGGCCGGATCGCAACCGGCAACGGACCAGAGATGATCGAGAGCGAGCAGCGGCGTCATGATGGGCTGGCTTCCTGAAGGAGAAAGACGTGACCCAGTCTAGTTTTGCGCCTCGCCATGATCAATCTTGATTCATATAATCAATATATATTCATTTCTTTGGCTTTCCAGCGCCTATATGTCCAACGCAATATCCGCCCCACGCTATCTGTCCGCCGATGAGGCCGCCGCGATGCTCGGCATCAGCGTCACGACGCTCTACGCCTACGTGAGCCGCGGCATGTTGCGCTCCGCGCCGGACGCAAACAGCAAGCGCCGGCGCTACGACGCGGACGAGGTACGCCGCCTCGCGCGCCGCAAGGAAGATGGCAAACGCGCGGGCAAAGTCGCGCAAAAGGTGCTGGATTGGGGCGTGCCCGTGCTCGAATCGTCGATCACGCTGATCGCGGACGGCAAGCTGTTGTATCGCGGCCGCGATGCGATCGAACTCGCGCGCACGGCGACCCTCGAGGAAGTGGCGGCCTTGCTGTGGGAATGCAGCGCGCGGCGCATCGCCGATGCGCCCGCCGCGCCGCTTGGCGCCGCGCAATGGTCGGCGTGGCTCAAGCTGTGGAGCGACAGCGCGCCGCTCGATCGCGCACTCGTGCTGCTGCCTGCCGCCGCTGCGCAGATGCCGCGTGTCTGGGCGCTCGGCCGCGACGCGCAGCTCGACAATGCCTGCGCGCTGATCCGGCTGATGGCGGGTGCGATGATTTCGACTGCGCCGTCGAACGAACCGCTGCACAAGCAGCTCGCCGCCGCGTGGGGCGTGCGCAACCGCGCGCAGATCAATCTGCTGCGCGCCGCGCTCGTCGCGTGCGCGGATCACGAGCTGAATGCGTCGACCTTTACGGTGCGGTGTATCACGTCGACGGGCACGCATCTGTTCGGCGCGGTCGCGGGCGGGCTCGCCGCGTTATCGGGACCGAGGCATGGCGGGGAAACGGCGCGCGTCGCCGCGTTGTTCGACGAAGCCGCGCGCGCCGCCGATCTCGACCGCTATCTGGCTACGCGGCTCGCGCAGCACGAGCAGAGCGCGCCGGGGCCCGTGATCTCCGGGTTTGGTCATCCGCTGTATCCGGACGGCGATCCGCGTGCCCGTCTGCTGCTGGAACTGCTCGATGAATGTGCGCCCGCCCGCTCGCCGTTCGCCGACGTGCAGCGGCTTGCGCGCGTCGTACGCGACACCACAGGCGCCGAGCCGACCGTCGACTACGCGCTCGCGGCCATTGAACGGGTGCTCGGCCTGCCCGCCGGCGCGGCTTTCACGCTCTTCGCGGTGGGCCGCGTGACGGGCTGGATCGCGCACGCCATGGAGCAGACCAGCGACGGCCGCCTGATCCGTCCGCGCGCCAGGTACATCGGCGCGTACGAAGTGGACTGATTCAACGACTCGCGCTTCAGGCCGTGAGCAGCCAGCGCGGCATCCACGTCCAGCGTGGCGCGCGCCGCCGCTCGACTTTCACCGTGTCGGCCGGGCCGCTCGCTACCGTCAGCGAGAGCCGCACGCCGTCCCGCCCCGCGCTCAGCCACGCGAGCGCGCCGCGCTTCAGTTCGAACGACTCGCCCGCTGCGAGCCAGTAATCCTCGGCGTCGCCTTCGACGGTCAGCCAGAGTTCGCCTGCCAGCACATTTACGGCAAGCGGCTGCGCGACCCGCCAGGCGCTTGCCGGCTCGCCGTGTTCGAGTTCGAAAGTACGGATTTCACGCATCGCAGTGCTCCTTGAAGTGCTTTTTCGCTTGCATCCATTATTGTCGTGCGATGATGACTGTCACATGCACAGTGCTGAACAGTTTCAAAAGAACTGTACAGCCAGAAAACCTGACAGTTGTCGGCGCTTTGACCATGACAGACCGTGACGGACGGCTGGCGAAGCGCGCGAAAGAGGCGCGAACAAAAGCGCCAGGAAAGGCAAGCCATGAAACTCGACATTGAACTGAACCGCGAAAACGGCGTGCCGCTCACCGAGCAGATCGTCAGCGGCGTACAGGACTGGATACGCTCGCGCACCGCGCATCCCGGCGCGAAACTGCCGTCGATCCGCCAGTTCGCCACCGACAACGACATCAGCCGTTTCCCCGTGATCGAGGCCTACGACCGGCTCGTCTCGCTCGGTTATCTGGATTCGCGGCCGGGTTCCGGCTTTTACGTGGCCGAACGGCACCGCGCCGCAATGGGTTGTCAGGGTGCGTCCGATCCGCGCCGCGCCGAAGACGAATCGACCCACATCCTGCAACAGTTCAATCATCCGGGCGAATCGCTGAAGCTCGGCAGCGGCTTCATTCCCGAGGCATGGCGCGACATGGACAGCCTCGCGCAGGCGATCCGCCACGTGTCGCGCACCGACGGCGCCAGCATGATCGATTACGCGACGCCGCTCGGCAACGCGACACTGCGCGAACTGCTGCAAGGACGCATCGAGCAGCTCGGCATCGAGGCGCAGGCGTCGCAGATCCTGATCACGTTCGGCGCGAGCCAGGCGATGGACCTGCTGATGCGCTACCTGCTCAAGCCCGGCGACACGATCTTCGTCGAGGACCCGGGCTACTACAATTTCAACGGCCTGCTGAAGCTGCATGGCGTGAATCTCGTCGGCATTCCGCGCACGCGCACGGGCCCCGACCTCGACGCGATGCAAGCGCAGTTGCAGCAGCATCGCCCAAAGCTCTTCTTCATCAACTCGGTCTTTCACAACCCGACAGGCACGACGATCGCGCCGCCCATCGCGTTCCGCCTGCTGCAACTCGCGCGCGAGCACAACTTCAAGATCATCGAAGACGATATCTACGCCGACTTCCAGACCGAGCCCACCGACCGCCTCGCCACGCTCGATCAGCTGGAACACGTGATCTACATCGGCGGGCTGTCGAAGACCTTGTCGTCGTCGCTGCGCATCGGCTATGTGATCGCGGATCACGCCACCATCAAGGATCTCGCCGACATCAAGATGCTGACGAGCATCGGCGGCTCGCGCTTTGCGGAAGCCGTGACCGTCGCGTTGCTCGAACGCGGGATGTACCGCAAGCATCTGGAAAGATTGCGCCGGCGCATGCGCGATGCGCTCGGCGCGACCGTGCAGACGCTCGAAATGAGCGGCTGGCAGGTATTCGAGAATCCGCTGGGCGGCAAGTTCGTGTGGGCGCGCGTGCCGCATGTCGAGAATGCGGAGCGGCTTGTCGAGTGCGGCGCGCCGCTCGGCGTGACGGTGGCGCCCGGCAGCTACTTCCGGCCGAACGCGGAGCCGAGCCCATGGATACGCGTGAACGCCGCGTTCGCGAACGATCCGCGGGCGCGGGCGTTTTTCGAGGCAGCGGTTCAGTTGAAGCCGTAACGCAGCCGTCAGGCGCAACGCTCGCTGCCGATGCGGGCGGCGGCACCGTCCGCCGCGCTTTTTCCTTAGAATGTGGGCTCCCCCGCCCAGCCGCCCTGCCCTGTCTTCATGTCCGAATCGACCGAACCCGCATCGCCCGCCGCGAGCGCCCGCACCGCGACCACCGCGCCGACCGCCCGCTCGTTGACGGTGATGCTGTGGATAGTAGCGACGGGCTTCTTCATGCAGACGCTCGATTCGACGATCGTCAACACCGCGCTTCCCGCGATGGCGAAAAGCCTCGGCGAATTGCCGTTGCGCATGCAATCAGTCGTGATCGCGTACTCGCTGACGATGGCCGTGATGATTCCCGTGTCCGGCTGGCTCGCCGACAAGCTCGGCACGCGGCGCGTGTTTATGAGCGCGATCCTCGTCTTCACGGTCGGCTCGCTGCTGTGCGCGAATGCGCAGACGCTCACGCAACTGGTGACGTATCGCGTGCTGCAGGGCGTGGGCGGCGCGATGCTGCTGCCCGTCGGCCGCCTTGCCGTGCTGCGCGTGTTTCCCGCCGAACGTTATTTGCCCGCGCTGTCGTTTGTCGCAATTCCGGGGCTGATCGGTCCGCTGATCGGCCCGACGCTCGGCGGCTGGCTCGTCAAGATTGCATCGTGGCACTGGATCTTTCTGATCAACGTGCCCGTCGGCATCGCCGGCGTGATCGCGACGTTCATCTTCATGCCCGACAGCCGCAACCCCGATACCGCGAAGTTCGACATCAAAGGCTATGTGCTGCTGATCGTCGGCATGGTGTCGATCTCGATGGCGCTCGACGGGCAGACGGAATTCTCGATCCAGCACGCGACCATGCTGATGCTGCTGATCCTTTCGCTAGGCTGTTTCGTTGCCTACGGATTGCATGCGACGCGCGCGACCAACCCGATCTTCTCGCTCGAGCTGTTCAAGATCCACACCTTCAGCGTCGGCCTGCTCGGCAACCTGTTCGCGCGCATCGGCAGCGGCGCGATGCCGTATCTGATCCCGCTGCTTTTGCAGGTGAGCCTCGGCTACAGCGCGTTCGAAGCCGGGCTGATGATGCTGCCCGTCGCCGCGGCGGGCATGTCGTCGAAGCGCCTCGTCACGCGGCTCATCATGAAGTACGGCTACCGGCGCGTGCTCGTGTCGAACACGGTGCTGGTCGGCCTCGCGATGGCGAGCTTCTCGCTGACGAGCGAGCATCAGCCGCTGTGGCTGCGCCTCGTGCAGCTCGCCTTCTTCGGCGGCGTCAACTCGATGCAGTTCACCGCGATGAACACGCTGACGCTGAAAGACCTCGGCACGGGCGGCGCGAGCAGCGGCAACAGCCTGTTCTCGCTGGTGCAGATGCTCGCGATGAGCCTCGGCGTCACCGTCGCGGGCGCGCTGCTGACTACCTTCACGGGCCTCATGCCGCGCGTCACGGCGGCCAACTCGCTGCCCGCCTTTCACGCGACCTTCCTGTGTGTCGGGCTGATCACGGCGGCGACGTCGTGGATCTTCGCGCAGCTGTCCGCCGATATCCGGCAGCCCGTGAGGCGCGCCGATCCGCAGGAGCGCACGTGACAGCGCAAGCCCGTCGTGCGGCGCGGGCGGAACCTTAACGGGGCGCGCGCCGCACCATCGATGTGCGCATCGCTCACTGCGCGCATGACAGCATCGGCTGTCCCGGCGCAAAATCGATGCAACAGCGGAGGGAACCGCGCAAAACCCGCCGCAATCCGCGCAATACAGGTCCAAGGCCCTGGCGCATCCTCATGCGCATGTTTCTTGCTGCCCTATCCTGTAAACTTGAAACTTTCGCGCAATTCGCGCGCCCCGCCTCGCTTCTCAACCGATGACCGACACGATGAGCATGATCGAACTCGATCCTCCCGGCTTCCAGCCTCCGCGCCCCGTAGCGGGCGACGAAGGCTCCCGCCGCACCGTCCGGTATGGCGGCTATACGGTTTTCAGCGTATTTCAGCCGGTTTTCTCGGTGTCGCACCGGCGCGCGATCGGCTATCACGCATCGCTGCGCGCGCATGACGAGAACGAAAAGCAGGTGCCGTCGGCCGAAGTTTTCACGCAGGCCGCGCGGCGCGGCGATCTGCTGGAACTCGGGCGCCTCGCCGAATCCTTGCACCTGGGCAACTTCAACGCGTTCGACAGTCACGACGAATGGCTCTTCCTCAGCCTGCATCCCGCCGCGCTGATGGACACGAGCTATGGCGACGCACTGCTCGCGGGCCTCAAGGCGCTCGGTCTGCCGCCGCAGCGCGTGGTGCTCGAAGTGTCCGAGCAGGCGGGCGGCGAAACGACACGCTTCGCGGAGATCATCGACGCGCTGCGCAAGTCGGGCTTCCTGATCGCGCTCGACGGCTTCGGCGCGAAGCATTCGAACATCGACCGCGTGTGGAACCTGCGGCCCGATATCGTCACGCTCGACCGCTGCATCCTTGCGCAAGCCAGCGAGCACTCGCATATCGAGCGCGTGCTGCCCGGCATCGTGTCGATGCTGCATGAATCGGGGCAACTGGTGCTGATGGGCGGCCTCACGACCGAGCGCGACGCGCTGATCGCACTCGAATGCAATGTCGATTTCGTGCAAGGCACGTTTTTCGCGGCGCCGAGCGTCGAGCCCGTCGCGCGGCAGGCGACCGTGAGCCTGATGGATAAACTCTCGGCGGCACTGCGCGAACGCGTGGCCGCACGCGAGCGCGCGCAATCCGAGCGCCTCGCGCCGTTCGTGACAGCGCTGGAAACCGCTAGCGCACAGCTCGTCGATGGCCAGCCGATGGCCGAGGCGACCGCACCGCTGCTCGAACTGCGCGAAACCGCGCGTTGCTTCCTGCTAGACGGCTCGGGCCGCCAGATCGGCGACAACGTGCTGCCGCAAGGCCGCGCCTCGCAGCGCGCCAAGCGCTTTCGGCCGCTGTTGCATTCGGAAGGCGCGAGTTGGGAGCGCCGTCCGTATTTCATCCAGGCCGTGCGCGCGCCCGGTCAGGTGCATCTGACGCCGCCGTATCTATCGATCAATGAGGCGCACCTGTGCGTGACGGCGTCGATCGCGGCGGAAACCGCACGCGGCATGCAGGTGCTATGCGTCGATATCAACTGGGAAGTGGCCGCGCATCGTAATTGACGCGGCCTGGCTGATGACGGGCCGCAGCAATTGCAGGACGGCCGCGCGTCCGAACACGCGCGCCGCGCTCGCCAGCCGCAGCGTGCCCGTCAAGATGCGCAACGCAACGATGCGCTCGTCCTCGCCGATCGAAATGTCGAGCAGCGCGTCGATTTCGCCGTCGCGCATCAACGCCACGGCGCGCATGCCGTTCATCGTCACCGTCTCCATCTGGCCGCCGTGGCTGCGCATCGACAGCGTGGTCGCTGCCTGTTCCGCCGTCGCGACGGCATCGACCGGTTCGGCCGCGTCGCTCATGACGCTCGGCACCTCGCAGAAAAGCCGCACCAGCCCCGCGCGATCCTGCGCCTCCATCGCCGCCCGCAGGCGCTCGACAATGCGTGCGTGCGCGGCGGGATCGGCGCGCTTCGCAGGCACGCCTTCGCGCTGCAAGCGCGCCCGCGCGCGATGCACCATCTGCCGGCAATTCGCGGGCGTCTTCGCAAGAATCTTCGCGATTTCCGCGTAGTCGCAATCGAAGGCCTCATGCAGCACGAATGCTGCGCGCTCCTCGGGCTTCAGCCGTTCGAGCAGCAGCATCACGCCATACGACATCTGCACGGCCTGCAATGCCAGGTCTTCCGCCGACGGCGCGAGGCTTTCGATCCACGGCTCCGGCATCCACCCGCCCGAACGCGTCGCGCGCTCGATCTGCAGATGACGCAGCCGGTCGATCGCGAGATGTGTCGCGATGGTCGTGAGCCATGCGGCCGGCGAGCGCACTCCGCGTGGATCGGCGGCGTGCCACTTGAGCCACGCGTCCTGCACGATGTCTTCCGCTTCCGCCCGGCTGCCGAGCATCCGGTACGCGAGCGCGAAGAGCCTCGCGCGCATCGCCTCGAAATCCGCGGACTTCTCTCTGTACATTTCCATGCGAGCCGCTCCTGTGGCGTTGGTGGCGTTGATGGCGTTGTCTCCCGGTTGACGGGCCAGCCGCCCGCGATGTGACACGTCGGCGCAAAAATTCTTTTGTCACGTCCTGCCGCGCGTTCGCGTCATGCGACTGGAACCCGCCTTGTGCGGGCCTTTCACGGGTCCTTTCAGTCCATCAGCGAGGAACGCATGCATCGACATTTCCCTTCCCCGTCCGCGTCCGGCTTCAATCTCGTGCCGACCGTCATCGAGCAATCGGGCCGCGGCGAGCGCGCCTACGACATCTATTCGCGCCTGTTGCGCGAGCGGATCGTGTTTCTGGTCGGCCCCGTCAACGACCAGTCGGCGAGCCTGATCGTCGCCCAGTTGCTGTTTCTCGAATCGGAGAACCCTGACAAGGATATTTCTTTTTACATCAACTCGCCGGGCGGCTCGGTCTACGACGGCCTCGCGATCTTCGACACCATGCAGTTCATCAAGCCCGACGTGTCGACGCTCTGCACGGGCTTCGCGGCCAGCATGGGCACCTTCCTGCTCGCGGCGGGCGCGCCCGGCAAGCGCTTTGCGTTGCCGAACGCGCGCATCATGATCCATCAGCCCTCGGGCGGCGGCCAGGGCACGGCGTCGGATGTCGAGATACAGGCGAAGGAAGTGCTGTATCTGCGCGAACGCCTGAACAGCGTGCTCGCGGAAAGAACGGGCCAGAGCATCGCGCAGATCGAGAAGGACACGGATCGTGACAACTTCATGTCAGCGGACGCGGCGAAAACCTATGGCCTCGTCGACGACGTGCTGACGACGCGCGTGCCCGCTGTTGCCGAAGCGGCGCACGCCGCGACGTAGCGCTTTCTTCTCGCGCTCAACGCAGGCGCGCGGCGAGATACGACGAAACGACCAGCTTGTACTCGTCGACCAGCGCCTTGCGATCTTTCGGTTTCGCGGCCGCGTACAGCGGATTCAGGCTTTTCACGACCTGCAGCGCGACTTCGGCGACGCGAAACGCGTCGTCGTCCGATAACGCCGGGCTGTAGCGCTGAAACAGCTCGGCGAACCGGCTGCGCAGGCGGTTGCGCGCCGCCGCGTCGCGCCGGAAGTTGAGCGTCACCGACAGCAGCGGCAGATACGCAGGCCTCGCGCCGATGAAGTCGATCATCAGCGCGAAAAGGCGTTCGACCAGTTCATCGACGCTCCATTCCTGCGCCGCTTCGCCCAGCGCGCTCCATTGCGCGTCCATTTCGTCGCCGTAGCGCGTGCGCAGCGCGAAAACGAGCGCATCCTTGTTCGGAAAGTATTGATAGACGGCACCAATGGACGCGCCCGCGCGTTCGGCAATCGCCGTCATCGTCGCGGCGTCGAAACCGCGCTCCGCGATCACGTCGCCTGCGGCGTCGAGCAGCGCATCGACACGCTTTGCCGCGCGCTCCTGCTGGGGAACGCGCCGCACTTTCGGATTATCTGAGGCGAGACTCATGTTTATCGCTTATCATGACATGAGGGCATCCTCACATATAGGTGACATATGGCGCAAGCGCTTTCCATCGATCCACGCAGCACGGCCATCGTGCTGATCGATCTGCAGCACAGCAACGTGGGGCGGCAACTGGCGCCGCATTCCGCCGCCGATGTCGTCGCGCGTTCCGTGCGCGCCGCCGATGCGCTGCGCGCAGCGGGCGGCACGGTCGTGTTCGTGCGCGTCGATGTCGCGCAACTGCTGTCGCTGCCCGCCGATGCACCGCTGCGACCGCGCGACGCGCCCGCTCCGCCGCCGCAGGCATCGGACCTCGTGCCCGAGTGCAATATCCAGGCCGGCGATCTCGTGGTGACGAAACGTCAGTGGGGCGCGTTTTACGGCACCGATCTGGAACAGCAATTGCGACGCCGTCACATTCGCACGATCGCGCTGGCGGGCATCGCGACGAACTTCGGCGTCGAGTCGACGGCGCGCGCGGCCTTCGACCAGGGCTACGAGCTGATCTTCATCGAAGACGCGATGTCGGGCCTGTCGGGCGACACACATGCGTTTCCCATCGAGCATATCTTTCCGCGCATGGGCTTCGTGCGCTCGACCGAGGAATTCGTCAGCGCCGTTGCCGAAACAGGGGCGTTCGGCGGCGCCTGAGCGCGTTGCAGACCGATCGCCGCGCAAAACCTCGATTGACGCCGCGTTGTGTGAGACGATCGAGCCTGCACTTCATTGGAGAAGCATATGGCGTCATCCCAGGATACCGTCAGCATGGCGCTGTTCTGCGATTTCGAGAACGTCGCGCTCGGCGTGCGCGACGCGAAATACGAAAAATTCGACATCAAGCTCGTGCTCGAGCGGTTGCTGTTGAAAGGCAGCATCGTCGTGAAGAAAGCGTACTGCGACTGGGACCGCTACAAGGGCTTCAAGGCCGCGATGCACGAAGCGAACTTCGAGCTGATCGAGATTCCGCACGTGCGGCAATCGGGCAAGAATTCCGCAGACATTCGCCTCGTCGTCGATGCACTCGACCTCTGCTATACGAAATCGCACGTCAATACATTCGTCATCATCAGCGGCGATTCGGATTTTTCGCCGCTGGTATCGAAGCTGCGCGAAAACGCGAAGCAGGTGATCGGCGTCGGCGTGCAACGCTCGACGTCGGACCTGCTCACGGCCAACTGCGACGAGTTCATTTTCTACGACGATCTCGTGCGCGAGAACCAGCGCGCCGCGGCGAAGCGCGACAGCGCCAAGGCCGCGCAGCAGGCGGCGCAACAGGCCACCAAACGCGCATCCGACGGTGAAAAGCGCAAGGAAGACCTGGAAACGCGCAAGACGAAGGCGATCGAACTCGCTGTGCAGACCTTCGATGCACTCGCGTCGGAGCGCGGCGATAGCGGCAAGATCTGGGCATCGGTGCTGAAGAACGCGATCAAGCGCCGTAAGCCCGATTTCAACGAGACGTACTACGGTTTCCGCGCATTCGGCAATCTGCTCGAAGAAGCGCAGTCGCGCGGGCTGCTCGAAGTGGGCCGCGATGAGAAGTCGGGCACGTTCGTGTATCGCAGCGCGTCGTCCGGTGCCGCTGCGCCGGCGGAAGTCGCGAGCCCGCGCGAGTCAGCCGATGAATGGGCAGCGATGCCCGCCGCCGCTGAGATCGTCGATTTTGAAGAAGCGGCTGTCACGGCTTCCGTCGAAGAGCTCGTCCTCGCAGACGAAGCGATCGAGGCTGTGCCGCCTGCTCACGCGGACAACGGCAAGAGCGACACGCGCCGCAAGGGACGCGGCACGCGCAAGCCCGCTGCAAAGCGAGCAAGGAAGAAGACGGACCACGCGGAAGCGGCCGATGGCGCAACGGATGCGCCGCCAGTTGCGGATACGCAGCACGTGGCGGAACCGGTCGCGGCATCGGCGGCACACGCGCCTGGGCCCGAAGCGGAACATCCCGCAACGGAGGCACCCGCCGCGAAGAAGAAGCCCTCGCGCAAATCGACGGCGCGCAGCCGCCGTCCGCGCAAAACCGAGTCAGCGAACGACGCGGAGTGAATGAGGCCTCAAGTGAAAAACGCCGCTCGAACGAGCGGCGTTTTGCTTTGCGGACCTCACAGCACGCGTCACATGTTCGGATAGTTCGGACCGCCGCCGCCTTCGGGCGTGACCCACACGATGTTCTGCGTCGGGTCCTTGATATCGCAGGTCTTGCAGTGCAGGCAGTTCTGCGCGTTGATCTGCAGCCGGTCTTCGCCTTCTCCCGTCCTGATGAACTCGTACACGCCCGCCGGGCAGAAGCGCGCTTCCGGACCGGCGTAGGTTGGCAGATTTAGCATGATTGGAATGCTCGCGTCCTTGAGCATCAAATGCGCAGGCTGATTCTCTTCGTGATTCGTGTTCGAGATGAACACCGAAGAAAGA
>NZ_JAGUUD010000155.1:0-15384 GCF_020177535.1 Paraburkholderia sp. XV
CCAAACCCAAACCCAAACCCAAACCCAAACCCAAACCCAAACCCAAACCCAAACCAAACCCCAAACCAAACCCCAAACCCAAACCCAAACCCGGAGTGAAAACCCATATTGAACCTGAATATTGGCTGACTATGATCCAAAGGCACTGCCCCCAGTTGCCTCGCGGAGAACGCCATGCAAATGTCATCGACGCTGTCTGCCGTCCGCAGGTCTTTCCTGCCGATCCTATCCGCAATCGCCGCAACCACCGCCTGCATTGCACCTGAACTGTGCGCGGCAGCCCCGCTCCCCGACAAAACGGTCGTCTTCTGCTCCGAAGGCAGTCCCGCCGGATTCGACACCGCGCAATACACGACCAGCGTCGAATTCAGCGCCGGCTCATACACCGTCTACAACCGGCTAGTCGAGTTCGGCCACGGCAGCACCGACATCGAGCCAGGGCTCGCCGAAAAGTGGGAGGTCTCCAGCGACGGCCTGCAATACACCTTTCACCTGCGCAAAGGCGTGAAATTCCAGACGACGTCGTTCTTCAAGCCCACACGTGACTTCAACGCCGACGACGTCGTGTTCACGTATACGCGCATGCTCGATCCCGAACAGCCGTTCCGCAAGGCATACAACGTGCCCTTCCCGTACTTCAGCGATCTCGGTCTCGCGAAGAACATCACCAAGGTCGAGGCGCTCGACCCATACACCGTCCGCTTCACGCTGAAAGAAGTCGACGCCCCGTTCCTGCAGCAGATCGCGATGCCGTTCGCATCGATCCTGTCGGCGGAGTACGCGGATCAGTTGTTGAAGGCAGGCAAGGCCTCCGACATCAACCTGTTCCCGGTCGGCACGGGACCGTTCATTTTCCGCAGCTATACAAAGGACGATTCGATCCGCTTCGACGGTAACCCGAACTACTGGAAACCCGGCGTCGTGAAGGTGAGCAAGCTGATCTTCGCGATCACCGTCGACCCATCCGTGCGTCTGCAAAAGCTCAAACGCAACGAATGCCAGGTGATGAGCTATCCGAAGCCCGCCGACATCGCGCAGATTCAGGCGGATCCGTCGATCGCGCTGCCGCATCAGGTGGGCTTCAATCTCGGCTTCATCGCGTACAACACGACGAAAAAGCCGCTCGACAACGTGCTCGTGCGCCGTGCGCTCGATATGGCCGTCAACAAGAAGGCAATCATCGATTCGGTCTATCAGGGCGCGGGCCAGGCGGCGACCAATCCGATGCCGCCCACTCAATGGGGCTATGACAAGAGCCTGAAAGACGCACCGTACGACGTCGACAAGGCTAAAGGCCTGCTGAAGCAGGCGGGCTACCCGGATGGCTTCGATCTGACACTGTGGGCAATGCCCGTTTCGCGTCCGTACAACCCCAACGCGCGCCTGATGGCCGAAATGCTGCAGGCAGATTGGGCGAAGATCGGCGTGAAGACGAAAATCGTCACCTACGAGTGGGGTGAGTACATCCGCCGCGGGCACAGCGGCGAGCACGAGGCGATGCTGATCGGCTGGACGGGCGACTACGGCGACCCGGATAACTGGCTCGGCGTGCTGCTCGGCTGCGACGCGGTGAACGGCAGCAATTTCTCCAAATGGTGCTACAAGCCGTTCGACGACCTCATCAAGGCCGCCCGCAGCACCACCGATACGGCCACGCGCACCAAGGACTACACCGAGGCCCAACAGATCTTCAAGGATCAGGTGCCGTTCACGCCAATTGCGCATTCGACCGTCTACCAGCCGCTATCGAAGGCAGTCACGGGCTTCAAGATCGACCCGTTCGGCCCGACCCAGTTCTGGAACGTCGGTCTCAAGTAGACAATTCACAGCTTCTCACCCCAATTTCACTGAAATCCGACGTGGTTGCCGCGCCAGGCGCGGCAACCCGGTTGAAAGCTGTTTCCTATCGTCAACAAAGTTAATTTCCTCCAATTGCGGCCCCTGGCAAAGCTCAGTAATATCGCGCTACGCTGGTTTTTGCCGGCGCCGATCCTGGAGGAAACATGAAGCAAAACAAACTGTTGCGCGCGGCACGGCTCACGATGCTTGTCGCGACGGCAGCGGCATCGATGGCGGGGACCCAACTGGCGAACGCCGCCGATATCCCGAACAAAACTCTCGTCTACTGCTCGGAAGGCAGCCCGGCGGGTTTTGATCCGGCGCAGTACACCACGGGCGTGGATTTCACGGCCAATACGTTCACCGTTTATAACCGCCTCGTCGAATTCGAACGCGGCGGCACGAAGGTCGAGCCGGGTCTCGCGGAAAAGTGGGATGTCTCGCCGGACGGCAAGACGTACACGTTCCATCTGCGCCACGGCGTCAAGTTCCACACCACGTCGTGGTTCAAGCCGACCCGCGAATTCAACGCGGACGACGTCGTGTTCACGTTCGAGCGCATGCTGGACACGAACCAGCCGTTCCGCAAGGCCTACCCGGTGCAGTTCCCGTACTTCACCGACATGGGCCTCGACAAACTGATCGACAAGGTCGAAAAGGTCGACCCGTACACGGTCAAGTTCACGCTCAAGGAAGTCAACGCGCCGTTCATCCAGAATCTGGCAATGGAATACGCGTCGGTCCTCTCGGCTGAATATGCGGATTCGCTGCTGAAGTCCGGCAACGCCGCCGACATCAACCAGAAGCCGGTCGGCACGGGCCCGTTCATTTTCCGTAGCTACACGAAGGACGCGACGATCCGTTTCGACGGCAATCCGGACTACTGGAAGCCGAATACGGTCAAGATCTCGAAGCTGATCTTCTCGATCACGCCTGATGCGGGCGTGCGCGTGCAGAAGTTGAAGCGCGACGAATGCCAGGTGATGAGCTATCCGCGTCCCGCCGACATCGCACCGCTGAAGGCCGATTCGAACATCGACATGCCGTCGCAACCGGGCTTCAACCTGGGCTACCTGTCGTACAACGTTTCGCACAAGCCCGTCGACAAGCTCGAAGTGCGTCAGGCGCTCGACATGGCGATCAACAAGAAGGCGATCATCGATTCCGTGTATCAAGGCGCAGGCCAGGCCGCGACGAACCCGATGCCGCCTACGCAATGGTCGTACGACAAGAGCCTGAAGCTGCCGGCATACGATACGGAAAAGGCCAAGGCGCTGCTCGCCAAGGCTGGCTTCCCGAACGGTTTCGACATCACGCTGTGGGCCATGCCCGTGCAGCGCGCATACAACCCGAACGGCAAGCTGATGGCGGAAATGATCCAGGCCGACTGGGCCAAGATCGGCGTGAAGGCGAAGATCGTCACGTACGAATGGGGTGAGTACATCAAGCGCGCGCACGCGGGCGAAGACGACACGATGCTGATCGGCTGGACGGGCGACAATGGCGACCCGGACAACTGGCTCGGTACGCTGCTCGGCTGCGACGCGGTCAACGGCAACAACTTCTCGAAGTGGTGCTACAAGCCGTTCGACGACCTGGTCAAGAAGGGCCGTGAAACGACGGCTCAGGCAGATCGCACGAAGGCGTATGTGCAGGCGCAGCAGATCTTCGCGCAGCAACTGCCGTTCTCGCCGATCGCTCACTCGACGGTGTATCAGCCGGTCAGCAAGAAGGTTGTCGACATGCGCATCGAGCCGCTCGGCTATGCGCGCTTCGACGGCGTCAGCATGAAGTAAATCACGTGATGCGGCGGGCTTCGTTGCCTGCTGCATCCCTTACGCAGTACGCTTTTCGTTCGGTTAGAAGACTGGTCGAAATGGTCCGGCGACCGGGGTCACGAGCCCTCGTCGCCGGTTGCGTTTTTTCTCACCAAGACCATAGGGACGAACCATGTTCCGATTCGTTTTGCGCCGCATCGGGATGGTCATACCGACTTTCATCGGTATCACGATCCTCGCGTTCGCGCTCATTCACCTGATTCCGGGCGACCCCATCGAAGTCATGATGGGCGAGCGCGGCGTCGACCCGGCCATGCACGCGGCTGCGATGCATCGCCTCGGGCTCGACGAGCCGCTGCCCATCCAGTACCTCCATTACGTCGGCCACGCGCTGCAAGGGAACCTTGGCACGTCGATCATCACCAATACCAGCGTGATGGACGAATTCATTGCCCGGTTCCCGGCCACCGTCGAACTGTCGATCTGCGCGATGCTGTTTGCGCTGATCGTCGGTCTGCCCGCCGGCGTGTTCGCTGCGCTGCGGCGCGGCACCGCCGTCGACCACGGCGTGATGGGCACGGCGCTCACCGGCTATTCGATGCCGATTTTCTGGTGGGGCTTGATCCTCATCATGTTCTTCTCGTCGAAGCTCGGCTGGACGCCCGTGTCGGGCCGCATCGCGGTCGAATACGACATTCCGCACGTGACGGGCTTCCTGCTGATCGACTCGCTGCTGCCCGGCACGGACGAAGGCTCGTTCCGCTCGGCGCTGTCGCATCTGATCCTGCCGTCGATCGTGCTCGGCACGATTCCGCTCGCGGTCGTCGCGCGGATGACGCGTTCCTCGATGCTCGAAGTGCTGCGCGAAGACTACATCCGCACGGCGCGCGCGAAGGGCTTGTCGCCGGCGCGCGTGATCGTCGTGCATGCACTGCGTAACGCGCTGATTCCCGTCGTCACGGTGATCGGTTTGCAGGTCGGCACGCTGCTCGCGGGCGCGGTGCTGACGGAAACACTGTTCTCGTGGCCGGGCATCGGCAAATGGCTGATCGACGCGATCGGCCGGCGCGACTATCCCGTCGTGCAGGGCGGTATCCTGATGATCGCGACACTCGTGATCGTCGTGAACCTCGTCGTCGATCTGTTGTACGGCGTGCTCAACCCACGCATCCGCCATACGAGGTAATACCGTGGCAGACATCCAAAATACAGTCCCCCAGGCAGTCACCCCTCCGAGCGGCCGTGCATTGGCCGCCCGCGAGTTCTGGTCCAACTTCTCGCGCAACCGCGGCGCCGTCAGCGCGGGCATCATCGTGCTGGTGCTGGTCTTCGTCGCGATCTTCGCGCCGTTGATCGCGCCGCACAGCCCGATCGAGCAATACCGCGATTCCGTGAAGATTCCGCCTGCATGGCTCGACGGTGGCAACTGGAAGTTCATTCTCGGCACCGATGAGGCCGGCCGCGACATTCTTTCGCGCCTGATGTACGGCGCGCGGCTGTCGTTCTGGATCGGCTTTGTTTCCGTGGTGCTCGCGCTGATCCCCGGCATCGTGCTCGGTCTGATCGCCGCGTTCTTCGAGAAGTGGGCCGACACGCCCATCATGCGCGTCATGGACGTGCTGCTCGCGCTGCCGTCGCTGCTGCTCGCGGTGGCCGTGGTTGCCATCATCGGTCCTGGCCTCGTGAACACCATGCTCGCCATCGCGATCGTCGCGCTGCCCGGTTATGTGCGTCTGACGCGCGCATCGGCGCTCGGCGAGTTGCACAAGGAGTACGTGATGGCCTCGCGCGTCGCGGGTGCGGGCACGGCCCGGCTGATGTTCTCGCAGGTGCTGCCGAACTGCACGGCGCCGCTGATCGTGCAGGCCACGCTCGGCTTTTCGTCGGCGATTCTCGATGCCGCCGCGCTTGGCTTCCTCGGCCTCGGCGTGCAGCCGCCGTCGGCGGAGTGGGGCGCGATGCTCGCGTCGGCACGCGACTACATCGACAGCGCGTGGTGGATCGTCACCATGCCCGGTCTCGCCATCCTGATCTCGGTGCTCGCGATCAACCTGCTCGGCGACGGGCTGCGCGACGCACTCGACCCGAAACTCAAAAGGCTGGCCTGACATGAGCAACGGTAATCTATTGACCATCCGCAATCTTGCGGTGAACTTCAGCGGCCTGCCCGCCGTCGATCGAATCAATCTGAACGTGGCGCCTGGCGAAGTGGTCGGCGTGGTCGGCGAATCGGGCTCGGGCAAGAGCGTGACGATGATGGCGCTGATGGGTCTGATCGACGCGCCCGGCAAGGTCACCGCCGACGAAGTCACCTTCGACGGCAAGGACCTGCTGAACGCGACGCCGGCGCAACGCCGCAAGATCATCGGCAAAGACGTGGCGATGGTGTTTCAGGACGCGCTGACGAGCCTGAACCCGAGCTACACCGTCGGCTATCAGATCAAGGAAGTGCTGAAGCTGCACGAAGGCCTGCGCGGCGACGCATTGCACAAGCGCGCACTCGAACTGCTCGATCAGGTCGGCATTCCCGACGCGAAGAACCGCATCAACACGTTCCCGCATCAGATGTCGGGCGGCATGAACCAGCGCGTGATGATCGCGATGGCGGTCGCTTGCAACCCGAAGCTGCTGATCGCCGACGAGCCGACCACGGCCCTCGACGTGACCATCCAGGCGCAGATCATGCAACTGCTGGTGCAGTTGCAGAAAGATCGCGGCATGGCGCTCGTGCTGATTTCGCATGATCTGGCCGTGGTGTCGGAAGTCGCGCAGCGCGTGGCCGTGATGTACGCGGGCGAAGTCATCGAAACGAACCGCGTGCCCGATATCTTCAAGGCGCCGCATCATCCGTACACGGAAGCGCTGCTGGCGGCGATCCCCGAGCACAACGTCGGCGCGGTGCGGCTTGCCGCGCTGCCGGGCATGGTGCCGGGACGCGATGACCGTCCGAAGGGCTGTCTGTTCGCGCCGCGCTGCAAGTACGTTGTCGACGATTGCAACAAGGCGCGGCCTGCGCTTTCGTCGCTGGCCGATCACGATCCCGCCGCCCAGGTTCGCTGCATCAAGCCGCTGAACCTGGTTCGCGATGCCATTCAACAGGGAGGCGCACGATGAATGCAGTACCCGAAACGCGGCGCCCCGATGGTGACAGGCCCGGCAAGCCCGCAGGCGATCACGTGCTGATCGCCGACAACCTCGCGCGCCACTATGACGTGAAGCGCGGCATGTTCGGCCACGGCACGGTCAAGGCGCTGAACGGCGTGTCGTTTCATCTGGAGCGCGGCAAGACGCTTGCCGTGGTCGGCGAATCCGGCTGCGGCAAATCGACGCTCGCGCGCCAGCTGACGATGATCGAAGCGCCGTCGGCCGGACGTCTATTGATCGACGGCGAAGATGTCGCGGGCGCAAGCCGCGAGAAAATCGCGCAGTTGCGCCGCCGCGTGCAGATGGTGTTCCAGAATCCGTTTGCATCGCTCAATCCGCGCAAGACCGTCGAGCAGACGCTCGGCGAGCCGCTCGCGATCAACACGCAATTGAGCGCCAGCGAACGCGGCGAACGCATTGCGCACATGATGCGTACCGTCGGCCTGCGGCCCGAGCACGCGAAGCGCTATCCGCACATGTTTTCGGGCGGCCAGCGCCAGCGTGTCGCGATTGCACGCGCGATGATTCTGGACCCGCAGATCGTCGTCGCCGACGAGCCCGTCTCCGCGCTCGACGTGTCGATCCAGGCGCAGATCCTGAACCTGTTCATGGACCTGCAGGATCAGTTCAAGACGAGCTATGTGTTCATCTCGCACAACCTGTCGGTGGTGGAACACATCGCTGACGACGTGATGGTGATGTACTTCGGCGGCGTTGCCGAGCTCGGCGACAAGAAGCGGATCTTCAGCAAGCCGCGTCATCCGTACACGCGCGCGCTGATGTCGGCGACACCGTCGATCTTCGAAGCCGACCGCCGCATCCAGATCAAGCTGCAAGGCGAAATGCCTTCGCCGCTCAATCCGCCGTCGGGCTGTACGTTTCACCAGCGTTGCCCGTATGCTATCGAGCGTTGCCGCAAAGAAGAGCCAAAGCTGCGTGAAGTGGATGGTCGCCAGGTGTCGTGTCACCGCGCCGAGGAGGTGGGGGACGACACGAATGCATGATGGGGTGGCGGCGCGTGATGTTACGCGCCGTCACGCGCGTCGTTTGCATGTGAAGCATGCGGGCGGCGCGCGCGCTGTGCTTTCGCGTCGGCGGGTCGTGCGTGTCCTGATGGGCGCGCTGCTCGCGGCGGCGGCGCAATGCGCCTTGCTTCCATTTCAGCCTTTCGCCTCGTTCGACCCGATCGCCTCCGCGCATGCCGCAGGGGCTTCGGCGAATACGCCCGTGCAGGCCGCGCAGGCCAACCAGGTCGGCCGCCCGGCCGTTCCCGTGCCGCACACGCCGCCGCAACCGCGCGCGACGCTGCCCGGCTTCAATCCGCCGCCTTCCTATGCAAGCGGCACCACGGCGAGCGGTCCCGTGCGCGCGCAACCGGCGCGCATGCCTTTCTACGTCGCAACACGCGGCAAAACCACGATTTATCTTCTGGGCACGCTGCATGTCGGCGACCCGAACGACTATCCGCCGAACCAGCCATTCCGCGCGCCGATCCTCGGTGCGCTAGCCGCATCGCCGACGCTTGCACTCGAACTATCCCCCGACGATCTGCTCGTCTCGCAGGACGATGTGTCGAAATACGGCATCTGCTCGTATGAATGTCTGCCGAAGCTGTTGCCCGAGCCGCTATGGCACAAGCTCGCGACGCGTCTGCGCGGTAATCCCGCCGCGCTTGGTGAAATCCGCAAGATGCGGCCGTGGCTCGCGTCCTTGCTGGTGGAAACCTACGATTCGCTGAGCGCCGGGCTGCAAACCGAATTCGGCACGGAAGCGCAGTTGCAGAATGTGTATCTGCGGCAGAAGGGAAAGATTGTCGGGCTGGAGACGCTCGCCGAGCAGATGCGGGCGTTCACGGGGCTCACGCTGGCGCAGCAGCGCGAAATGCTCGCGCAGGATCTCGTGCAGACGCCCGCCGAGAATGTCGCCGATGTGCAAACCTTGCACCGGCTATGGCGCCTCGGCGATGCCGATGCGATTTCCGCGTGGGAAGCGGCGAAGTCGGAGAAGCTCGCACGTGACAAGCGCATCTCCGCGCAGGTGGACAACAAGATTCTGTTCGATCGCAACCGGCGCTTCGTCAACCGGATGCTGCTGATCGCGGCGCCGAACAAGCCGGTATTCGTCGCGATCGGCGCGCTGCATCTGGGCGGGCAAAAGGGCGTGCTGCAGTTGTTGCGGCAGCGCGGGTTTGTTGTCGAGCCTTATTGAAGAGCACGCTGCCTGCGCGCTCAACGAGAGCGGCGGTTAAACGGTTGCGCCTACCGCGCCAAATGCGCCGTTGGCGACACGTCTACGTCCCGCTTGCGACGCGAGCTTCAGCGCCGCTTCCAGCGCGTCGAGCGACAGGTCTTTCGAACCATTCGTCTTCAGGCGGACGTTGACCGTGCGCGCATTCAGCGACAACAACGCGCGATAGTGCTCGTCGGCGTCGTCGAATCGCATCAGGCGGTCGAGCGCCGAGCCGAGATTGAGATGCACGTCGGCGAGCGTCGGGTCGATCTTCAGCGCCTCGCGATAATGATGCACCGCTTCGCCGAGTTTGCCTTGGGCTTCGAGCCCAACGGCGATGTTGTTGTGTGCATCGGGCGAGCGGGGATCGAGCGCCAGCGACACACGATAGCAGCGCTGTGCGAGCGATTTATCTCCGAGTGCTTCGGCCACGAATCCACGGTCGTTCCAGCACTCCGCGTTATCCGGCTCGAGTTCGAGCGAAAGGTCGATGTATTCGAGCGCAAGCCCATGCTGGCCGCGCTGATGCAGCAGCACGCCGTAATAGTGCAGCGCGTCCGGTTGTTCCGGGCAAATCGCGAGTGCTTCGCGGTACAGCGACTCGGCTTCGATGAAACGGCCCGCGCGATGAGCCTCGAGCGCGAAAGCGAGCGTGACGGGAAAAAGCCGGGTGTTGGTGGAAGTAGAAGCGGAGGAAGTAGAAGCGGACGAAACAGAAACGGCGGACTGCGGTTGCATGGCGTGCTCTCCAGACTCTCGAAAGAGCCGGCGCAAACCTGTCGATGCGCCGGTAAGTGAACGATGGAACATTCACAGATTAGGTCCGGGGCTTCGGCCAAACTATCAGATGCATCCTAAAAATGGCGGTAAGCCTTTTGAAATCAGTCGCGCGGGCGGGTCACATATCTCGTAAATAGGCAGTGGCGAACCGCCCGCGGTCGGGATTACAGCACAGGCGCTACAGGAACATCAGGAAGTTGAGCAGGAAGATATTCACGACGAGCAGCGTGAGCGCCGTCGGTACCTGCACCTTGATCACCGCGTTCTTGTCGGGCAGTTCGAGCAGCGCGGCGGGCACCATATTGAAGTTCGCGGCCATCGGCGTCATCAGCGTGCCGCAGTAGCCGGAGAACATGCCGATCGCGACCATCACGGCCGGGTTGCCATGAAACACGTTGACGAGGATCGGTACGCCGACGCCGCCCGTCATGACCGGGAACGCGGCGAAGCCGTTGCCCATCACCATCGTGAAGAGCGCCATGCCGATGCAGTAGACGGCCACCGCGATCAGCCGGTAGTCGAGGCTGATGTACGCCGTCGTCACGTGTGCGACTGCCTTGCCGACGCCCGCGTCGGAGAACACGAGGCCGAGCATGCCGAGCATCTGCGGCAGCACGGCCGCCCACGACAGCGCATCGACGAGTCGCCGCGCTTCCTTCATCGACTGGCCGACCGTGTCGCGCGTCATGATGCAGGCGAACGCCAGCGCGATCACACAGCCGATGCCGAAGCCGATCAGCGTGACGTTCTTCTGCTCGACCAGCGGCGTGCCGCCGAACACCAGATGACTCGCCGACAACGTGACGATCACCGTGACGACGGGAATCGTCAGCGCGGGGACGAACAGCTTGTTGCCGAGGCGCGCGGCGCTCGCCTTGCGCGTTGCTTCGGACAGCACTTTGGGTTTGGCAGCCGTCACGCCGCCGAAGCCCGCGATCAGCGCCATTGCGATGACGAGCACGCCGACCAGTTCGGCGGGCAGCTTGTCGCCGACCAGGAAGATCAGCGCGTAGATGATCCAGAAGCCGCCCGCCGTGAGGCGGCGCGGATGATCCTTATCGGTGGCGATCATGCCGCCGATCACCAGCAGCACGATGCCGAGCAGCCAGAACAGATAGTTGATGGTGAGTGTCATGCTTCGTCCCCGGTCGTGCGCGTCGCGTTGTGGTTTGCGTTCTGGTTCGCGTGGTTGTTCGTGTTGAGGCTCGCCGCCCCCGGCGATGCCGCGTTGCCGCGCAACTCGCGTTCGAGCCTGCGATCGAGCAGCCAGAGCCGGAAGCCGTGGATCAGGAAGGCGCTGATGGCCGTCGGAATGCCCCACAGCGCGACGTGCATCGGCTCGACGGTGATGCCCGCTTCCTTCAGGAACGTGACCATCAGCACGATCGCGCCGAACGCGACGAAGATGTCCTCGCCGAAGAACAGGCCGACGTTGTCCGTGGCCGCCGAGAACGCGCGCAGCTTGTAGCGCACGGCATCGCTGAGCTTGCCGAAGCGCGTTTCCGTGGCGCCTTCCGCCATCGGCGCGATCAGCGGACGCACCATTTGCGGATGCCCGCCGAGACCTGTCAGGCCGACGGCCGCCGTCAGCTCGCGCACGAGCAGATAGACGATCAGCAGACGCCCGGCCGTCGCGGCCTTGATGCTGGCGATCCACGTTTGGGCGCGCTCGCGCAGGCCGTGCCGTTCGAGCAGGCCGATCACCGCGAGCGGCAACAGGATGATGAGGGGAATATTGCGTGTCTTGATGAAGCCGGTGCCGATCGCGGCCAGGATCTTGTCCGGCGGAAAGTGCGCGGCGATGGCGGTGATGACGGCGGCGGCGGCCACGATCAGCATCGGGTTGAAGCGCAACACAAACCCGACGATGATGACCGCGACGCCAATGAGCGGCCATAGGTTGACGGTTGACTGCATCTAGATCTCCAGAGGTGGTCCTGCATTGGGACACCGCTCGTGGCGGCGCACTGTAATGACGCCGGGCCCTGGTTATTTTGGGTCCGGCTTTCCTCGTTGCCCTGCGGCTCTTCAATGGCCGCTCAGGCTGCTTGCCCTGTCGTTGTTGCGGGTACTTCTCTACGGTTGCTGCCGCACTTGTGCTGCTTCAAAAAGCCGTTGGCAACTGGCGATGTTGCTTTCTGGCCTACTTTCTCGAAAACGCCCCGCGAAAAGCGGGGCGTCGAATGTTGCGTAATGGCCTTTAATCAGCGGCGTCAGCGCGGAAACATCAGGCGCGTGCCGCGCCGGCTGCATGCACGTCGATGCCTGCCTCTTCGAGCGCCTTGCGGATGCGGCGCGCGAACGCGAGCGCATGCGGGCCGTCGCCATGCAGGCAGATGGTTTGCGCGTTGAGGGGCACCCATTCGCCGCTCACGGCTTTCACGCGCTGCTCGCGCACCATCGCCAGCGTGCGGTGCAGCACTTCGTCTTCGTCGTCGAGCAGTGCGCCCGGCTCCTTGCGCGGCACGAGCGAGCCGTCCGCGCGATAGCCGCGATCGGCGAACACTTCTTCGATGGCGACGAGCCCCGCGTTGCGCGCGGCCGTCACGAGCCCGCTGTTGGCGAGCGCGAACACGGCCACGGACGGATCGAAGTCATGCACGGCGGAGACGATTGCATCGGCGATCTTCGGATCGCGCGCGGCCTGGTTGTAGAGCGCGCCGTGCGGCTTCACGTGCGCGATGCGGCCGCCCTCGGCTTGCGCGATCGCCGACAGCGCGCCTAGCTGATACAGCACACCCGCGTAGATCTCGCCCACGGGCAAGTCCATTTCCTTGCGGCCGAAGTTTTCCGGGTCGTTGAAACTCGGATGCGCGCCGATCGACACGCCTTTCTGCACCGCCCAGCGCACGCATTCGCGCATCGCGTTGGGTCCGCCTGCATGCCAGCCGCACGCGATATTCGCCGAGCTGACGAGATCGAGCAGCGCCTCGTCGGAGCCGCATCCTTCGCCGAGATCGGCGTTCAAATCGATTTCCATGATGTCCTCTTAGGTCTTACACCGCTGCGGACGCGGCGAGGCGCGCGCAGCGTTCTTCATGCATGCCGATTGCGGCATCGATCTGCCGCAGGTACTTGCGTTCTTCGATCAGCGCCTGGCGAGCCTCGTAAGGCGTGGTCGGAATGAAGCGGACCGCGCCGTTCAGGCGCACCTGCGCGAGCTTCCATAAATCAGCGTGAATGACTGCGCCGATCTTCGGATAGCCGCCCGTGGTCTGCGCGTCGCTCATCAGGATGATCGGCTGGCCGTTCGGCGGCACCTGGATCGTGCCGGGCATCACGGCGTGCGACAGCAGATCGCTCTTGTGGGTGCGCTTCAGTTCGGTGCCCGCCAGCCGGAAGCCCATGCGGTTGCTGTTCGGCGTGACGAGCCATTCGTCGTTCCAGAAGGCGTTGTGCGCCTCGGCAGTGAAGCTGTCGTACTCGGGGCCCGCCAGCACGCGGATTGGCGGCGCCCACGCGACGCCCGACGGATGACGGCCGCGCCGCACCGGCTCGTCGACCAGTACGAACTTGCACCAGGCGGGCGCCTTCACGCCGAACTCGGGCGCATCGGGCGAAAAACCCGAGCCCGCGCCGGCGCGCGGCACGCCGACGGGCAGGCGGTCGCCATCGCGCAGCGCGCGGCCGCCGAGGCCGCCGAAGCCCGCTTGAAGGTCGGTGCTGCGCGAACCGAGCATCGGCAGCACATCGACGCCGCCCGCGATGCACACGTAGCCGCGCATGCCGCGTTTCGCCGCGTTCAGGGTCAACTCCTGACCGGCCTGCACGGGCAGGCTCCAGTATGAATAGACGGGTTTGCCGTCGAGCGTCGCGCCGAACTCGGTGCCTGTGATCGCGACGCGTGTCGCGCGCAGAAAGCGCAGCACGGTCGGGCCGAAGGTGATTTCGAGCCCGGCGGCATCCGGCCGGTTGCCGACCAGGCGATTGCCGACTTCGAGCGACAGCCTGTCGAGCGCGCCGCACATCGCGACGCCGAGGTGCCGGAAGCCGTGCCGGCCGAGGTCCTGGATCGTGGTCAACAGACCCGCGCGTATTACGTCGATCATGCGTGCAGCCCCGCGATGGTGAAGCGGACGCGATCGCCCGGTTGCAGCAGGGTGGGCGGCGTGCGCGACGGGTCGAAGAGCTTCAGCGCGGTGCGGCCGATCAGTTGCCAGCCGCCCGGCGAAGTGGCGGGATAGATGCCCGTCTGGGCGCCGCCGATGCCGACTGAGCCTGCGGGCACTTCCAGACGTGGCTCGGCGCGGCGCGGCGTGTGCAGTGCCGCCTCGAGTCCGCCCATGTACGCGAAGCCGGGCTGGAAACCGAGGAAGAACACGATGTACTCGCCGCCGGCATGCCGCTCGACGACTTCCTTCACCGTGAGGCCCGTGTGATCGGCGACCGTCTTCAGGTCCGGGCCGAATTCGCCGCCGTACTGGACGGAGATTTCCACCTCGCGGCCGAGGTCCTGGGCGATGCCTGGCTGGGCCCACGCGGCCTTGAGCCGGGCCGTCAGGTCGTCGGGATCGGCTTCGAGGGGATCGTAAATCACGGTCAGGTTGTTCATGCCGGGCACCACTTCGAGCACGTGCGGCCAGTCGCGCGCCGCCTGGGCGGCCGACCACACGCGGCGCTGGCAATCCAGCGTGGCAGGTGGCGGCGCTTCACAGACCAGCGCGGTATCGCCAAACGGAAAGATGCGGGGTTCAGTCATCAATATCCTGGGTCAAGTAGAGAAGCAGCAGATTCGTCCGACGATGCATGCGAACTTCTCACAATGGAGCTAGCCTACATTCTCAATAAAATATCGACAATTTATCAATAAGCGATGTCCCCAGGCTCGCCCGTGGGGGAGGGAAGTCGTACACTTCGGTCAACCACCACGCTTCGCTTAGAAAAATCACCATGGCGCGTCATCCGACCAAAATCGTCTCATCGGAACATCTTGTGTCTGAATTCAGTGCGGAGTTATCCGAACTCGAATATGGACTGATCATGGCGAGCAACGCGTTCAACCGGTGGATGGTCCGTTGCATGGCGGCGGCGGGCGACAAGGACATGACTGCGATCGAAGTTTCGCTGTTGCACCATGTGAGCCATCGCGAGCGGCGCAAGAAGATTGCCGATATCTGCTTCGTACTGAATATCGAGGACACGCATGTCGCGACTTATGCGCTGAAGAAGCTCGTAGCTAGAGGGTATGTAAAAAGCGAAAAGACCGGCAAGGAGGTGTTTTTTTCGGCTACGCAGGCGGGGCGTGATCTGTGTATGAAGTATCGGGAGGTCAGGGAGAGTTGTCTCATCGCGACGCTGAAGGAGAGCGGGCTCACCAATGAGCAGATCGGAGAGGCGGCGCAGTTGATGCGGAATGCTTCCGGGCTTTATGACACCGCGGCGCGGGCGGCTGCATCGTTGTAGGTTTTTTTGTTGTCTGGCTACGATTTTGGGTTTTGGGTTTTCGCTGACGTTCGCGTGGCTGTGTTTGCTGCGCAAGCAGTGTGGGTTTTTGGGGCTTCTCGCTGGCATCCGCGATTTGCTTTCGTGCTTCACGCGTTGCGGTTTGGTGTTTTAGGCTTTGCGCTGGCATCCGCGAATTGTTAGCGTGCTTCAGGCGTCGCCCCTGTGCGGG
>NZ_JAGUUD010000156.1:0-15327 GCF_020177535.1 Paraburkholderia sp. XV
GGCAAAGAAAAGTAGGTGCCGCCCCGCACAGGGGCGACGCGTGAAGCACGCTAACGTCACGCGGATGCCAGCGAAAACGCAAATCAGCGGATGCCAGCAAAAACAAAAGCAAACCACCCAGCGTCGCAGACATCAAAAAAACCAAACCCTTACCGCGCAGCACCCACCATCGGCTGCAGCATAGGAAGAATCTCCGCCGCCGCCCGCTTAACATCATTCGGAAAATCAATCTCGATCCAAGGCGCGCCCGTGACATCGGCAGTGTCAAAAACATGACTCCGCTCGAGCAACAAATCCCGCACCGCCTCTTCATGAGGCATATTCGCGCGCCCGCTGTCGACATACCCCGCCACGATCTCGGCAAATCGCTTTGCCGTCTCCTCGCGCAGACGGAAGAACCCAACCGACTCACCAATCGTGTCGTACTCAAGCCCAACAGCCAGCTGCTTGCGCAACTCAACGGGCACGCCATCCTTCAAACACAGCTTGACAGGCTCGTCGCCCGCCTCGAAATCGCGATCGATCAACAGGCGGTTCGCATGCTCGCCCGCAACCAGAGCGCTCAGGATGCGCTCGTCATACAGCACATCGGCATCCATCAGCAACACGTCGCCCCCGCCCGTCACGGCATCCGCAACGGTATGCACCGTCAACACACTGCCAAGATCAAAACGCGGATTCAGCTTGATCTCCACCTTGTGCGGCCACTCGATCCGCTCCAGTTCGGCTTCGACCAGCTCCGGCTGAAAACCAAGCGCCAGCACGACGTCCGTGACGCCCGCTGCGTCGAGCATCTGCAAATGACGCTCAAGCAAGGTCACGCCGTCGAAACGCAGCAGGCATTTGGGAAACTGTTCTCCAACAGGTTGCTGGAGACGCAGGCCAAGACCTGCAGCAAGAATGATGGCGCGCATTCGCGGTCCTTTCTAAAAAAATCAATCGACAGCAGGCAGACGCGAATCGCGTCGCCGCTGCCAGCTACGTTCGCTGAAATGCAAATACAGCAGGCCCGGCAGACCCAGCAGCAACTCGCGCGCGCGCTTCACCAGCGACAACGCCAGCGCCGCCTCCGGCGGCAGACCAACCAGCGGCGCGAGCAGCAGATAGCCGCCCTCCTGAATGCCAAGCGAGCCGGGAATCGCGAAAGCCGCGCCGCGTATCGCCTGGCCCAGACTTTCGAGCAGCAGCGCATCCACCCAACCAACAGGATGACCGAGGAAGCGCAGCGCCAGCCACACTTCCACCGTACCGATGATCCAGCCCGCAAGGCTCAGTGCGAAGCTCGCCGCAACCTTGCCGCGCTGGTCGTACAGTTCACGCACGGCCACGTCGACGGCATCGGCGCGCGTGGTCAGCGCCGACCAGTCGCGCTTGCCGAACACCTTCGACACGACGCGCAGCGCCTTGCCGAACAGCCCGCGCCGCTGCGCCATATAGAAGCCGACGATCATCGCCGCCAGCACGCCCGTCGCGATCAGCGCCGCCGTCTGCAAGTCGTGCATCGCGCCATGCGCCGCCGACGCGCCGAACAGCAGCAAGCCGAGCATCGCGAACACGATCTGCGCCAGCGCCTGCAACGTAGTGCTGACGGTGATCGCCGCCGCGGCGTCGCGCATGCGCAGCCCGCGTTGCGACAGCTGCCGCACCATCATCACCGGCCCGCCGATCTGACCAGCCGGCAACAGACTATTCACCGATTCACCGATCCAGCGCGCGAACACCGCGTCGAGTTCGGTGACTTCCTTGCGGCGCCGGTCGAACATCACGGAGATCGCGCCCGCGTCGAGCACGAGCGGCAGCAAGTGGAACGCCGCGACGACGGCGAGGCCCCAGCCAGCCGCCATCAGCGTCGAAACGACCGAACCGAAGCCCTGCCATGCGAGCAACGCGACGAACAGCCCGCCGCCGATCGTCAGCAGGATCACGGCGGCACGCGTCACGTGCCTTCTCCTTTGGCGTTACGGCGCGCGAACTGGCTGAACACCTGACGGAAACCGAAGTACGCGATCGCGTCCTTCAGATTCGAAATCACGCGGCGCCACGGGCGCATGTTCGGATCGGTGACGTACTCGAACGTCAGCGAGACGCGTATTTCGTTGTCGAGCGCAGGCGTGATGCGGTGACGCAGCTTGTCACCGTCGAAGAACACGAGACCGCCCGGCGGAATCTGCACCGAGCCCGGCACGTCGGCTTTGTTGGGGTTGCGCGTGTGCAGTTCGTAGTCGAGACGGCACGACGATTCGTCGATCACGCCAAGCAGCAGCGTATAGCGACGGCCGTCGTAGTACGACGTGTCGTAGTGCCAGCCGATATGGTCACCCGGCTTCGTGTAGTAGTAGAGCGCGTACGCGTGGGGATCGTCAGCCGGTGAGAGCAGCAGCTTGTCGCCCGTCAGGTGTTCGAGGAAGCCGATCAGCTCCTTCGAGCGATACAGTTGCGCGATGAAGGGCGCGAGGCGATCGATCGTATGGCGGCTGACGCTGCCGCCCTGCTTGTGGCCCGGCAGATAGTTGCGGTTCACTTCGGGCAGCAGCCCGCGCGCGGCAGCGACCAGCTGCGCCGTGACTTCGGGCGCGAGGAAATCTTCCAGGTACAGAAACGCGCTCTGATCGTCGAAGTCCTTGCGCAGTTGCGCATTGTCGAACGTGCGGACGCGGCTCGCGACGGCGCGATCCGCATCGGGCACGCCGCTCGAAGCAGCGGCCCCAGAAACGGCAGAAGCCGGCGCAAGGCCGGCAGCGGGTTCCATCGGGTTGGTTGTAATCACGTTTTCTTCTACGGGCACACTCATCAACTCACCAACGCTTGACTGTCTTTTTGCGCCGGGCGAGTGCGGCGCAGGACGCGCCGGTAATCGATCACCACGTACGCAGCAAATAACGGCGCGCCGATCGACGCAGCCACGAGAAACGGTGCAACGCCGCCCGTCAGCGTGACGAGGGGCAGCAGATAAAGGACATCCTCGGTTTCGAAGCCGCCGACGGACGCCTGCTTCGTGCCCATCTTGCCCGCCATTTCCTCAATACGCATGCGCAGGAAGAAAATCAGCGCAACCGCGATGCCCGCAATCGTACCAAGCAGGAACGGCGGCACGGCCAGCCCGATCAGATTGCCGACCTGCGCCGACGTCATGCCGTAGCCCATGCCGCCGAACAGCAGCACCGTCACGAGTGCGTCACATGCCAGGTCGTAAAAATGACCGATGCGGCTCGTCTTGCCGCTGACGCGCGCCAGTTCGCCGTCCGTATGATCGACGAAGTTGGACAACACGATCAGAAACGCGCCGACGTTGGTCCACGCGAATCCGCCGCGCGCCAACGCCAGGCCGCCCGCGAGACCGATCAACAGGCGCACGGTCGTCAGGTGATTGGGCGTAACGGGTGTATCCACGAGCGGCATGATGAGCCGCCGGGCAAGCCGGGCGTCCCACATTCGGGGCGGCGGAACGTTCCGGGGAGGGTGAGATGGCGAAGTCATAACCCGGAAATATATACGGGATCGCGTTTTCTTGCCTTACTCGCGCACAATTCTGTTGCTTTTCAAAGACCTACTCGTGCTTGACCTGACAGCACGTTTTTCCGAACGCAGGTACAGTGCACGCCGGTCGCGCCGATCTTACCGGCTCGTTCGAACGGTTTTCGTGGTGTTTGCGGCCATTTGTCGTCGATCGTCGCGGTACTCCGTGCTTTTTTGCTTCCTGTCCGTCCGCGCCCGAGCGGACTCTCTTCAAACACATGAAACAGTTTTTTGTACGCTCCGCCCTGATTGCCATGCTGCTTGCGGCGCTGCCGCTCGCCGCGCGGGCCGCTTCGCTCGATGCCGCGCTCGCGTGCGACCAATCGGCGCACAAGTTCATCGCCGACCTCGCTGCTCAGCAACTGATCGATCCAAAGCCGATGCGCGTCGAAAGCAATTCGATCAATGCGTTCCGCCCGGTGCGCGGCGCCAGTCTGGATGCGTATGGTTTCAGTGTGTTCGCTGTGGTCGGCTATGAACAGGACGATCCGATCTTCCGCGTCGGCAGCGGCGAACCGCTCGCAAAGTCGGCTTACGGCGCAGTCGTCTGGGGCAGCGACGAAAAGGTTCAGACGGCCGTCACCGCTGCCGGCAGCACGGCCATCGTTCACCATGTGGCGCCACACGTGACGGCGATTTTCTGCAAGCGCAGTTGAGCGCCTTCGTTGAGGTCGGCGCGCCCGCCTTGGTTGCACCTTGGTTATCAACACTTTTCGTGGGTAAGCCTGTGAGTATCCTGCGCACGAACGCCCCAAGTCATTGATGTGGCTCGGAATGTGCGTCGTGCATGCGAGGGCGCATTGATTCGTCGATCGACGGCGTCCGGAACGCCCGCGCCTGTGATCTTGTCCACAGTTTTTGTTCACAAGCCTGTGAGTAACCTGAGCAAGACGGGCGCAAGTCATTGACGCCGCTCAGATTGCACTCGATGCACCCACGTCGCATCGCTTGCACGAGCTCCTCCGACGCGCGAACGCGGCTCGAGGTTGTCCACAGTTTTTGTTCACAAGCCTGTGAGTATCCTGCGCACGAGATCAGCAAGTGCTTGATGCGACAGGACTTAAACGCGTTGCATGCAGCAGGCAAGCGTGCGGGTCCGGCGAACCGCATTCCGCTTGTCCACAGATTTTGTTCACAAGGATGTGGACAAGCTGAGCACACCACACGCAAGTGCTTGCCACGAAAGGAAGTTCGCCCCGCGTTGCCGATCGATGCATCGACACCCGCGCGCGCCCGGCACATCGCCTGAAAGCGCCTCGGCTAAAATCCCCGGACCATTCATGCACGGCCTTCGACAGAGGCCAATGCGCCTGACCACCGGAGCCACTCATGCCCTACGATCAGCAGAACCCGTTTGCCCGCATCCTGCGTGACGAATTGCCGTCTATCCGCGTCTATGAGGACGAGCACACCGTTGCGATGATGGACATCATGCCGCAGGCCGAAGGCCACGTGCTGGTTCTGCCGAAAGAGCCCGCCGCCGAGCTGTTCGAACTGTCGGAAGACGCAGCGGCCGCCGCGATCCGCACCGCCCGCAAGGTCGCGATTGCCGTAAAAGCGGCGCTCAACCCGCCGGGAATGATGATCGCGCAACTGAACGGCGCAGCGTCCGGCCAGACCGTGCCGCACGTGCACTTCCACGTGATTCCGCGTCACGACGGCATTCCGTTGAAGATTCACGCCGCCGAGCGCGCCGATCTCGACGGATTGCGCGTGCTGGCCGGACGTATCAAGGCAGAGCTGGACAAGCCTGCGTCCGCCTGAGCCGCTAACAGTAGTTATGGGCGGCGTCAGCCCGGCCGACGAAACTCGTTCTCCACCCACGACGCCGCGCTCGCCCTGCTGAGCTTGAAGTTCGGCGCGACCTTCACTTGCGCGAGCTGCTCGCCGAAGGAATCGAACGCGGTGAGCAATGCATAGGGATCGTCCTCGTCGGGGACGATATCGAGCGTGACTTCGATGGTGGCGTCGCCGGACTCCACCGCCATCCGCTTGTGCAACTGCGCGTGCAGTTGCTGTTCATGGCGGCGCAGTACTTCCGAAGCCGTCTTCACGAGCGTGTTGAATGCGCCCGTGTCCAGCGGCTTCGGATTCTTCTTGTCGCGGCCCATCGTCCACGGGCCCACCAGCGCAGGCTCGGCCTCGCCGTCCTTGATCATCTCGACAGCCCAGCCGTCGTCGTCTTCGTTCTTCTTGACCCGCGCGGTCCAGCCGTTGTCGCGCCACAGACGGTCTTCATGCAGGGCTTCGGATGCGTTGCCAGCGTCGGGTTCGGTGAGAAGCGTATCGGTCATTGCAGAGAGGGTTCGGGTTCGTCGGGCGCCGCAGCGAGCCTGCAGCGCGAAAACCACTATTTTACCCAGGCGCGCCGCCGCAAAATCGGGCGGAGGCACGCCTATAACCAATGGACAAGAAAAGACGCCTTATCGTGCGAATATGAAAAAGTTCAATTTAATTCGACATCGATTTACGAAACAATCCATTGACTATTATTCAACGGAACGATTCTGATTTGATAAAAGGCAAAAAAAAGCGGCCCGAAGGCCGCATAAAAACAGATGAAAAAGACAACCCTTGGTCAAGGGGTAAGCCGGATTGTATAAGCTGCATCCCGTCCCGGCGAGCCCGTTGAGTGGAAGAGTACCTTTCCAAAAATCGCACTAATCGAGGCTTGCAAAACCCGATGAAAACGGATTTCAACGGGTTAACCCGTCTGACTTTCAGCTGTCACCGTCGCGCTGGTGCAACAATGCGACAATTGACAACAGCCCGCCAGGCACCCGCCGAATTCAAAAAATCCTTTAAAACCAAAATACTTAGCGACGTTAATCCATCTATTCCGTTTTTCGGAAAGTATTGTTGCGCCAGATGAAAGTAAGCCAGCAAGTATCAGTAATACACTTCGCTCCGGATCGACGGCACGCATTGCAGCGCGTGTTCCGTATTACGGTCTCCACGCAAAGTCTCGGAGTAATAAAGCATGAAAAAAACCCTTATCGCCGCGGGCATTCTCGGCGCCTTCGCAGCAACCGCCCACGCGCAAAGCAGCGTTACCCTGTACGGCACGCTGGACGCAGGCCTCATCTACACGAACAACCAGGCTGGCCACAGCAACTGGCAACAAGGCAGCGGCTCGGTTTCGGACACGTACTTCGGCCTGCGCGGCAGCGAAGACCTCGGTAATGGTCTGCACGCCATCTTCACGTTGGAAAGCGGCTTCAACCTGAACAACGGCAGCCTCAAGGAAAACAACACGCTGTTCAACCGTCAGGCGTACGTCGGTCTGCAAAGCAACCAGTACGGCACGGTGACCCTCGGCCGCCAGTATGACTCCATGGTCGACTACCTCGCGCCGCTGTCGGCAGCGGGCTCGGGCTTCGGTAACAACCTGGCAGGCCACCCGTTCGACAACGACAACCTCGACAACTCGTTCTCGGTCAAGAACTCGGTCAAGTACGCGAGCCCGAACTTCGCAGGCCTGCAGTTCGGCGGTCTGTATGGCTTCTCGAACGAAGCTAACGGCTTCGCGGACAACCGGGCATGGAGCGCGGGCGCTTCGTACAAGAACGGTCCGCTGAACGTCGCAGCCGCTTACCTGCAACTGAACAACTCGGGCAGCAACAACACGAACGGCGCGATCTCGGCGGGCGCGGGCGGCGCAGCGCAGCTGGCTGCACAAACGCAACGCACGTACGGCGTCGGCGCGAACTACACGTACGGCCCGGCAACCGTCGGCCTCGTGTACACGCACTCGCAGCTGGACAACCTGCAGAGCGCGAATGTCGGCGGCACGTTCATCAACGGCATCTCGGGCACGAACCTGCACCTGGACAACTATGAAGTCAACGGCCGTTACGCGCTGACGCCGGCGTTGAGCCTGGCAGCTGCCTACACGTTCACGGACGGCAAGGTTTCGGGCTCGAACGGCGACGGCTCGCCGAAGTGGCACACCGTTTCGCTGCAGGGCGACTACTCGCTGAGCAAGCGCACCGACGTGTACCTGGAAGGCGTGTACCAGCACGCTTCGGGCGAACTCGGCAACTTCGGCGCAAACGTCGCAGCGATCAACACGCTGACGCCGTCGTCGACGCAAAACCAGACGGCTGTCGCTGTCGGCCTGCGTCACCGCTTCTAAGCTGTCTATCGACGACGCCACAGGCGGCCGGATCGGATGACGATCCGCGCTGGCCGCCCTGGTGGTCCGTCAAAAAACGCGCGCGTGCAGTCTGACGCGCGCGTTTTTTTATGCCCTATGCGCAAGCACGATCCCGCACGCATGCGCCCGACACATTCGTTGACACTTTTCTTTCGGTTTACTAATGATTTGATTCTGACTGTCGTTAAATGCTTAAACGCGCCAGCCATTTCTGACAGAACGAGCGCGACTCAAGTACGAAATCGGAGAGCATATGACGACGACAATCAGACACGCGAGCGTGCTCGCGCTGTTGCTGGCGGCCAGTTCGGCCGCACATGCGGGACTCGATTGCAGCGGCTCGCGCGGCGGCTGGCGAGTGCAGTCCTCGGATAGCTGGACAGGCGGTGACAAACTCACGCACTTCGCCGTCTCGGCGCCATTCGGCGCACTGGGCGCCTACCTCGCGCGCGACACGCAACACCCCGTCGTCTACGGAACGCTGATCGGCACCGTGCCGGGCCTCGCCAAAGAAGTGTTCGACGGCACCTGCCGCACCGACGGCTTCTCCTACAAGGACCTTGCGGCCGACGCGCTCGGCGCGCTGGCGGGCGCGGCGCTGGCGCACTGGGCGATCATGTACCAGCGCACGGCGCGCGGCACGACGCTCGGGCTCGCGTACAGGAATCGCTTCTAGACAATGCGCGGCGCGATCCGCTTCGAATTAATTTCTAACACGATGCGACATGCGCATTCCGCTTGCGTCGGTATACTCCGGCCAAAGCCGTTTTTGCAGTCGTTGACATTCATTCGACGTCGATTCGCCGGATGAGCGCAGCGGCGCGAGCGGCTTCGTCGCGAAGCCTTGCGCTTCGCTTGCGCCCACGCACCCCGCAGCACGGAGACGCCGACGACACAATCATGAAACGACTCATCCTACTTGCCCCCATCGCCCTTCTCGCCGCGTGTGGCTCGTCGCACGGCCCCGACGCCGGCGCGTCTGGCCAACCGATGGTCTATGCATCGTCGGCGCGGCCCGCGTCGGACATCGCGCGCTGCCTCGACAGCCGTCTGTCGCGCGTGCACGTCTCGAAGAACAACGGCGTGACCGATCTGACCGTCGGCTCATCGTCGAACGGTTCGTACTTCATCACGCTGACGCCTTCGAACGGCGGCTCCGTCATCAAGGTCATACGCGGTTCGGGCGACGATCCGCCCGAAGAGGAAATGCGCTTTGCGATTGCGCGTTGCACGACCTGATGTGTAAGTCTTCGTAACGGCACGACCTGTTGTCATGGCCCGCGCATGTCGCGGGCTATTTTTTTGCATGGGCTTCTGCAAGAATGGCCGCCCGCGTTTCACCGCGACCTTCATCGTCGCGCGACTTCAATGGCATCGAGCAAGGCACATCACGCGACGGGCTGGGCGGCCGGCGTCATCGCGGCGGCACTGGCCACACATCATGGATGGCAAGGTCCCTTTCATGTATGGGCGTGGCTTGCGTTCGTGGCGGGCGTCGCGGGCGCGACTGCGCCGGACTGGCTGGAAGTGGCATGGTGGTCGCGCCGCAAGCGTCTGTGGATCACGCATCGCACGGCAACGCATTGGGGACTCGGCTGGCTCGCGGCGCTGTTCTTCTCATGGCAGGCGATGTCGCATCATCCCGCGGCAGCTGTCGCGTTTGGCTTTGCATGCGGCGGCGTGATGCATCTGCTGGCCGACTGGCCGAATCCGCTCGGCGTGCCGTGGATTCTCGGGCGTCACTCACTGAAACTCTGGAACAGCGGGCATTGCGATCTGATCGTCGTCGCCGCGTCCTGGGTAGGCGCATGGTTTGTCGTCTCGCATATCTGGATGCCGGGCGCAGCGCCATTGACGTTCTTAAGACAACTGCTCTAGCCATCCGATCCGCAACGGCCCACTCATCAGAAGCAGGTCCGTTAGCTCATCGCCAGCGTGTCGGCAGGCGTGCAGCAGGTCCGTATAATGGCGGCCCGCGACGGCAACGCACTCGACGCCTGCCGCCCTTGCCTATCCCAAATTCAAAACGCCTGCTCAAGACAGGTCGACGCCTGAGAGGAAAGCCGCGTGGAAGATCTTTTCCAATCCGTGAACGCATTCTTTGCCTTCATTGCACCCATCTCGGACTTCCTCTGGGACTTTCCCACCAACTTCAAAGCCTGGTCGCAGATTCCCGTGCTCGGGCAATTCCCGTTCGCGATTCTCTTGCTGGTCGGCGTCGGCATCCACTTCTCGATCCGCACACGCTTCATCCAGACGATGAACGTCGGCAGGATCGTGCGGATCATGCTGCGCCGGCAGTCGTCGAATACGGGCGTCAGCGCGCTCGCGTCGTTCATGCTCGGCCTGGCGATGCGCGCGGGACCGGGCAACATTGTCGGCATCACGGGGGCGATTTCCGTCGGCGGGCCTGGCGCGTTGTTCTGGATGTGGGTCGCCGCGTTCTTCGGCATGGCGACGGCCTTCATGGAATCCACGCTCGCGCAGCTTTTCAAGGAAAGAAAGCACGACGAGTTCGTCGGCGGGCTGCCGTTCTATGGGCGGCGCATACTCGGCGACCGGCGCATCGTCGGCACGTTTTTGTCGCTGGTGTTCATCGTGTATGCGCTGTTCAACGTGCCGCCGCAAACCTTCAACGTCTTCACCGCGATCGGCACGATCGCCGACACCGTCTCGGGCACGCACCTCGCGCGCCAGTCGACGGTGTACTACGCGATCGCAGCATGCCTGATCGTCGCGTGCTCGTTCATCATCATGGGCGGCATTCGCCGCGTGACCGCGTACACCGACGTGCTCGTGCCCATCAAGGCCGCCCTGTTCTGCCTGATGTCGCTAGTGATCACCGCGATCAACCTGCCGCTGATTCCGTACTTCTTTCACGAGGTGATCGTCGGCGCATTCGCGCCGCATGCGCTGTTCGGCGGCGCGATCGGCACGGCGCTCGCGCAGGGCGTCAAGCGCGGGCTGATGTCGAACGAAGCGGGGCAAGGCACGATCACGATGGCGGCCGCGATCGCCGATAACGATCACCCCTGCGAACAGGGTTTCGTGCAAAGTCTCGGCGTGTTTTTCGACACGATGGTCATCTGCACGATGACGGGCTTCATCGTCGTGATGGCGCATGTGTGGACGGGCACCGTCGATGGGCAGGCGTGGGAATCCGTGCGCGCGTCGAAGATCACGGTCTATCTGGCTTCCGTGCAGACGCTCGTGCCCGCGTCGGTCGCGCAGGCCGTCAGGATCGTGATGTGCGTCTGCTATGGCCTGTTCGCCTTTACCACACTGCTCGGGATGATTTCGTTCGCGGAGATTTCGGCGAATTTCATATCGCGCAGCCGCGCTTTCATCACGGGCATTCGTGTCGTGGGCTCGCTGGTGTTCGTGCCGCTCGGCGCGCTGACCGTGCTGGCGGGACTCGAACTGCCCAACCTCTGGGCGCTGTCCGATCTGATGAACATCGTGATGGTGCTGCTCAACGTGCCGATCGTGCTGGTCGGGCAACGCCTCGTCTACAAGGCGCTCGCACACTATCGCGCGACGCGCGGCGGCCCGTTCGTGTCGGAACAGATCGGCGTACGCACTGAATACTGGACGGCCGATCAACGCAACGGCGCTCGCCAGCAAGCGGATACGCAAAAGGAACGCGTCGGCAGCTAGCGGGCCGCGCCGTTCACACGACGTTTTTCTCGACGATCGGCCGGTTTTCCAGCACGCGCGCAAAACCGAGCGAAGAAAGATCGAGCGTCGTATAGCGGCCGTGCAGCACGAGCTCGCTGACACCGCGTCCCGTCGCGGGTCCTTGCTGCAATCCGTGACCGCTGAACCCGTTGGCAAAGATGCAATTGTCGACGTCCGGGTGATGACCAATGATCGCGTTTTGATCCAGCACGTTGTACTCGTAGTAGCCGGACCAGCAATGCTCGACGCGCAGCGCCTCGAATTGCGGCACGCGATGCGCGAGCGTCGGCCAGATCACGTCGTCGAACAGTGCGTGATCGACTTCGTCGAGCGGCAGGTCGTCGGGATCGTTGTCGGGCGACGGCGACGTGCCGCAGATATACGACGTGCCCTCGGGACGAAAGTACACGCCCGTCGGATCGATCAGCAACGGAGCCTGTTCGAGCCTGGCCGGCGAACTGACGTTGAAGATGCTGCGGCGTCGCGCGAACACGGGCAGCTCGATACCCGCCATCGACGCCACGCGCCGCGCCCACGCGCCCGCCGCATTCACGACGACATCGCAAGGAAACGTCTCGCCGCGTGAAGTCACGACATGCGTCACGCGCCGCCCTTCGCGTTGCAGCGCCGTCACGTCATCGGCGACATAGCGCGCGCCGAGCGCCTGTGCTTTCTTGCGCAACGCCTGCACGAGCCCGTAGCCGTCGAACCAGCCCTCGCCCGTCTCACCGAATGCGCCCGCACTCAGGTCGCCGGTGTTGAGCCACGGAAAGCGCGCGGCCAATCCCGTCTTGTCGAGCAACGTGATGTCGGCGCCGAGGCGCTGTTGCAGCGCGTGATTTTCGCGCAGTGTCGCTTCGCCCGAAGGCGTCGCGAGAAACAGGTAACCGCCTTCGTGCAGGTCGATGGAAGGCTTTGCGCCGTCGATCTCCAGGCGCTCGCCAATGGTCCGCAGAAACTCGATGCCGAACAGCGACATCTGGATGGAGAGCGGCGTGGAGAACTGCTGGCGGATCGACGCCGCCGACAACGCCGAGGACGAGCGCGCATAGGTCGGATCGCGCTCGATCACGGTGACGCTGACCGTCGGGTCCGACAGACGCAAGAAATACGCGATCGAACTGCCGATCACGCCTCCACCGACAACGACGACTTTCGAACTCACAGGCCACTCCAGACGAAGCGGGTCGGCGGGCAGCGGATGCCCGCGACAGGTTGGACAAGTTCAGCAGTTTGATCGAAGCAAGCGCGGCGCGTCACTGACTGCAAAGCCCGAGCACGCCGCACCGAAGCATCAGCCGATATTGAAGTCGATGCCTTGCGCCAGCGGCAGCGCCGACGAATAGTTGACGGTGTTCGTCGCGCGCCGCATGTACGCCTTCCACGCATCCGAGCCGGACTCGCGACCGCCGCCCGTTTCCTTCTCGCCACCGAACGCGCCGCCAATCTCAGCGCCGCTCGGCCCGATGTTGACGTTCGCGATGCCGCAATCACTGCCCGAATCCGACGTGAAGCGCTCGGCTTCGCGCAGGTCGGTGGTGAACACGCACGACGACAGGCCATGATGCGCCGCGTTGTTCGCCGCGATGGCGTCGTTGAAATCCGAGTAACGCAGCACGTAGAGAATCGGCGCGAAGGTCTCCTTCAGTACGACGGCCGTTTGCGACGGCATTTCGACGAGTGCAGGACGCACGTAGTAACCGCCTTCGTAGCCCTTCACTTCGACGCGTTCGCCGCCGAACACCTTGCCGCCTTCGGCCGCCGCCTGTTGCAGCGCTTCCTGCATGCGCGCGAACGATTGCTTGTCGATCAGCGGCCCCATCAGCGTGCCCTTTTCGAGCGGATTGCCGATCGGCACCTTTGCATAGAGTTGCTTCAGACGCTCGACCGTTTGCTCGTACACGCTGTCATGCACGAACAGGCGCCGCAGCGACGTGCAGCGCTGCCCGGCCGTGCCGACCGCCGAGAACAGGATGCCGCGCAGCGCCAGTTCCTGGTCAGCCGTTTGCGCGACGATGCCCGCATTGTTGCCGCCGAGCTCGAGCAGCGACCGGCCGAAGCGCTTGGCCACTTCGACGCCGACCGTGCGGCCCATTTCCGTGCTGCCCGTCGCGCTGACGATCGACGCACGCGGGTCAGCGACCAGCTTCGCACCGACCTCGCGTCCGCCGTTGACGACAGCCGTAAGGCCTGCCGGCGCGTCGCCGAATTCCTTCAGTGCCTCGTTGAGAATCTGGTTGACGGCGAGCGCCGTCAGCGGCGTTTTCTCCGATGGCTTCCAGACCACGGCGTTGCCGCACACGAGCGCGAGCGCCGCATTCCACGACCACACGGCCGCCGGGAAATTGAACGCCGAGATCACGACGCAGGTGCCCATGGGGTGCCACGATTCGGCCATCCGGTGGCCGGGGCGCTCTGAAGCGATCGTGAGGCCGTACAGCTGGCGCGACAGGCCGACCGCGAAGTCGCAGATGTCGATCATTTCCTGCACTTCGCCGAGGCCTTCCTGCAGGATCTTGCCCGTCTCCAGTGTGATGATGCTGCCGAGCGCCTGCTTCTTCTCGCGCAGACGCTGGCCAAGCAGGCGCACGAGTTCGCCGCGGCGCGGCGCGGGCACGTTGCGCCATTGCTCGAATGCCTGCTTCGCGTTGGCCAGCACCGTATCGACCTGCTCCGCCGACTGGCTGGTCACGCGGCCAATGAGTTCGCCCGTGATGGGCGAATGGACGGCGATGTCGCCCGCTTGCGCTGCGTCTGCAATGCCGAGATCGGCAAGGATGCTCGATGCGTTCATCTGGATTCCCGTGATTTCCGATACGAAACAAAAGTAAGTTCGGAAACTATACACGCCGTCTTTTATGGCGACAAGCGGCGGTGCGACATGAACTTGCGTGAAGCGGTGATACATCGGAGAGAGGTAAAAATGAGGGTTTTCCCGAGTTTGTGAGCGTGGTGCTTTTCAGCGTGAGGCATCATCATGCACACTCTGCGGGTGCGTTTCAGATCGGAAATCCGCTTGCGTCGCTGACTCGCCGCGCCGGCCGTCCGGCAGTCCGCGGACAGGCCGATGTTATGATCGGAAACACTGAAAGCATCATGCTGCATAGTCATTTACGCCCATGGATACCTCGCTCACCAAGTCGCTCGAAAGCTCGACATCGGACCTTGGCCGCCGCGTGCGCGCTGCGCGGCTTGCCCACGATCTGACGCTCGAAACCGCCAGCCGCCTGTGCGGCGTATCGCGCTCGACGCTGTCGAAAATCGAAAACGGTCTGATGTCGCCGACCTTCGACGTGCTGCAAAAGATCGTCGTGGGTCTGAAGATCGATCTGGGCGAACTGTTCGGCTCGACGCCGAAGGTCAACGCGAGCGGCCGGCGCGCGCTCACGCGCAAGGACGCGGGGCAGCGTCACGCGTATCGCGGCTACCAGATGGAACTGTTGGCGACGGACCTTGCGCACAAGGCGATGCTGCCGTTTCGCATCCGCATCACCGCGCACACGCTCGATGCATTCGACGATTGGGGCCGCCATGAAGGCGAGGAGTTTCTGTATGTGATCAGCGGCAGCGTGTGCCTGTATTCGGAGCTGTACGCGCCGACGCATCTGAATGCCGGCGACAGCCTTTACTTCGACAGCCGTACCGGGCATGCCGCCGTTTCGACCAGCGAAGAAGATGCGGAAGTTTTGTGGATGGCGACTAGTGGTGATTTGCCGCAGGCGGCGGGTGCGGGCGCTGCATCGAGGAAATAGCCATCGAGGGTGGTTGGGTCGCGTCCGCGATGTGACTTTTTTGGTTTGAGCGTCGCGGTTCGGTGTTTTGGCCTTTGCGGTGGCATCCGCGATTCGCTTTTGCTTTTGCTTTTGCTTTTGCTTTTTGCCTTTTGCTTTTGCTTTCGCTGGCATCCGCGAATTGTTAGCGTACTTCACGCGTCGCCCCTGTGCGGGGCGGCACCTACTTTTCTTTGCCGCCGCAAA
>NZ_JAGUUD010000157.1:0-15204 GCF_020177535.1 Paraburkholderia sp. XV
CTTTGCGGCGGCAAAGAAAAGTAGGTGCCGCCCCGCACAGGGGCGACGCTTGAAGTACGAAGGCATAGCGCGGATGCCAGCGCAGAGCCAAGCAAACCAAAACCAAAACCAAAACCAAAACCATACCAACAACAAAAGCAGTTGCAACAGCGTTTCAACACGGAAAGAACCAAAGAGAAGCAAACCAGAAGCAAACCAGAACCAGAACCAAACCATCCAGTCAGGAGACATATCCATGAAACAGACGATTCGAGCGGTAGCCGCCGGGATGCTGGCGCTGAGCATAATGTGCCTGGGCACAGGCGCGGCGCACGCCGACGAGAAAGTCACCCTCGGCGTAGCCATCCCCACAGCCGACCACGGCTTCACCGGCGGCATCGTCTGGTGGGCCAACAAGGCAAAAGCAGATCTGGAAAAAGCCCACCCCGATCTGAAAGTGATCGTCAAAACGGCAGCCAACGCGCCGGAACAGGCGAACCAGCTACAAGACCTGGTGACGGTCAACAAGATCAACGCGCTAGTGATCTTCCCGTACGAATCAGCATCCCTCACCCAACCCGTCGCGCAGGTGAAAAAGAAAGGCGTCTACGTAACCGTGGTCGACCGGGGCCTGACCGACACGAGCGCGCAAGACGCCTACGTCGCTGGCGACAACACCGCCTTCGGCAAGATCCCCGCCGAGTACCTCGCAAAAGCTCTCGACGGCAAAGGCGACATCGTCGCGCTGCGCGGCATCCCGACAACGCTAGACAACGAACGCTGGACCGCCTTCACCGGCGTCCTGAAGAACTATCCCAACATCAAGATCCTCGACGCAAAATACGCCAACTGGAACCGCGATGACGCATTCAAGGTCATGCAGGATTACCTGACGCGCTTCAAGCACATCGACGCCGTCTGGGCCGCCGACGACGACATGGCCGTCGGCGTAATCAAGGCAATTGATCAGGCCAAACGCAGCGACATCAAGATCGTGTTCGGCGGCGCGGGCTCGAAAGGCATGGTGAAGAACGTCATGGACGGCGCGCCGCTCATCAAGGCCGATGTGTCGTACTCGCCGAAATTCATCTACGACGCCATCAAGCTGACAGCAGAGGCGCGTCTGAAAGGCGACAAGCTGCCCGCCACGACGATCATTCCTTCCGTGCTGATCACGAAGGAGAACGCGAAGGAATTCTACTTCCCGGATTCGCCGTTCTGAAGGCAAACATGCATTAGCGCGGCGCTGCCCTTCGCGTGATCGTCGCCACGACACGCGCAAGGCGGCGCCGGTTCGACGCAGTTATCCATCGGGAGCAGCACGATGAAAACGATCAAAGGGCCGGCGATCTTTCTCGCGCAGTTCATGGGCGACAAAGTGCCGTTCGACAACCTCGCGCATCTCGCGCAATGGGCCGCGAGTCTCGGCTTCAAAGGCATTCAGGTGCCCGCCGATCCGCGCCTCGTCGACCTCGAACAGGCGGCGTCGAGCCAGGACTATTGCGACGATCTGCTGGGCGTCGTCACCGACGCGGGCGTCACCATCACCGAACTGTCGACCCATCTGCAAGGGCAACTCGTCGCCGTCCATCCCGCGTATGACCTGCTGTTCGACGGTTTCGCCGCGCCGCACGTGCGCGGCAATCCCGCGGCGCGCACCGAATGGGCTGTGCAGCAGATGAAGTGGGCCGCGAAAGCATCGCAGCGTCTCGGGCTGAACACGCACGTGTCGTTTTCAGGTGCGCTCGCGTGGCCGTACATCTATCCGTGGCCGCAGCGTCCCGCCGGTCTCGTCGAAGCGGCCTTCGACGAACTCGCGCGCCGCTGGACGCCCATCCTCGATGCGTTCGACGAAGCAGGCGTCGATGTCTGCTACGAACTGCATCCGGGCGAAGACCTGCACGACGGTGTCACCTTCGAACGGTTTCTCGCAGCCGTGAAAGACCACCGGCGCGCGAACATCCTGTTCGATCCGAGCCACTACGTGCTGCAGCAACTCGACTACCTGGCGTTCATCGACATCTATCACGAGCGCATCAAGGCTTTTCACGTGAAGGACGCCGAGTTCCGTCCCAATGGGCGGCAGGGCGTGTACGGCGGCTATAGCGGCTGGGTCGAGCGCGCGGGGCGCTTCCGCTCGTTGGGCGACGGGCAGATCGACTTCGGCGCGATCTTCTCGAAGATGGCGCAATACGATTTTCCGGGCTGGGCCGTGCTCGAATGGGAGTGCGCATTGAAGCATCCCGAAGACGGCGCGCGCGAAGGCGCCGAGTTCATCAAGCGGCACATCATTCGCGTGGCCGACCATGCATTCGACGACTTCGCGGGCAGCGGCGCGGACGACGCGCAACTGAAACGCGTGCTCGGCCTGTAACGCTGACCGTCGAACAGGAGCACCTCACGATGACACGAAGACTCAGGCTGGGCATGGTCGGCGGCGGGCAGGGCGCGTTTATCGGCGCGGTGCACCGGATCGCGGCGCGCATCGACGACCGTTTCGAACTGGTGGCGGCCGCGCTCTCGTCCGACCCGCAGCGCGCGCAGGCCAGCGCCGACGAACTCGGCGTCGCGCGCAGCTACGCGAGCTGGGACGAGATGGCGCGCGCCGAAGCGGCGCGCGGCGACGGCATTGACGCCGTGTCGATCGTCACGCCGAATCATCTGCATGCGCCCGTCGCGACCGCGTTTCTCAACGCCGGGATTCACGTGATCTGCGACAAGCCGCTCGCGATGACGCTCGCAGAAGGCGAAGCGCTCGCGAAGCTCGCGCGTGACAAGAACCGGCTTTTCGCCCTGACGCACACGTATTCGGGTTATCCGATGGTGCGCCATGCACGCGAACTGGTCGACGCGGGTGAGCTGGGCGCTGTGCGCGTCGTGCAGGTCGAGTACGCGCAGGACTGGCTTGCGAAGCCGATCGAACTGACGGGGGAGAACCGCCAGGCGGTGTGGCGCACCGATCCGAAGCAGGCAGGACGCGCCGGATGCCTTGGCGATATCGGCACGCATGCCTATCACCTCGCGGCGTTTGTGACGGGCATGCTGCCCGTCAGGATCGCCGCTGAGTTACATACGTTCGTCGAAGGGCGCCTAGTCGACGATCACATTCAGGCGATGCTGCGCTACGACACAGGCGCACGCGGCATGCTGTGGGCGAGCCAGGTGGCAAGCGGCGCGGAGAACGCGCTGCGTTTGCGCGTCTATGGGACGAAGGCGGGCATCGCGTTCGATCAGGAGAACCCGAACGAACTGTTGTTCACGCCGCTGGGCGGGGCGACGCAAAGCCTTACGCGCGCGCGCGTCGACAGCGCCGTGGCGCGGCACGCGACGCGCGTGCCGGCGGGGCACCCCGAGGGTTATCTCGAAGCGTTCGCTCAGCTTTATAAGGATGCGGCGTTGCAGATCGAAGCCATCGACGCGGGGTTGCCGCTGCCGCCCGAAAGCCGTCTGCTGACGACCGTCGACGACGGCGTGGCCGGACTGCGGTTCATCGATGCTGTGTTCGAAAGCGACGCGAAGCTGGCGTGGTCGCGTGTCGGGAACGGTTGACGTCCACGATGCGATTCAGCCCTTACTGCGTTTGATCTGCTCCTCGAATGCAAGATCGAGCTTGCTTGCCTTGCGTGGTTTCGGCGGCCCGAAACCGTCGACGAACTTGACGAAGTCTTCGAGCGGCAGCGGATCGGACACCTTCTGGTCCGTGCCGCTCGACTTGTCGACGAGATAAAACAGTCCGCCCGACAGGCTGACCGCCGCAAAGCGGGGGTTGCCGCTGCGGGTCTTCAGCCGTTCGACGGCATGGATGGCTCGGGTCGTGCGCATGATTCGATGGTGCCGTGCAGTGCTTGAGTTTTTAAGATTGCTGCATGATTCTACGACGTATACTCGCGCGCCGTTATCCGATAGCGGTCGCGTCACTTGCGTAGAACGTCGAAACAATGCCCGCCATGTCTTCAGTCAAGGAAACACTCGATGCGCTTGCCCATGCACCCGACGATGCAGAAAAGCTGCGAGCCGTCTGCGTCGCGCTGCTGCACGAGATGCGTGACGACGAACTGCTGAGCTTCACCGAACGCGCGCTCGCGATCGAGCCGCGCGATATGCATTTCGTCAACTGGCGCGCGTACGCGTTGACGCTGCTCGGCCGCCATTTCGATGCCGTCGCGACGTGGCGCAACTATGCAGCGCTGCCATGGCAGCCCGCGTACTACAAGATGAGCCTTGGCCAGAGTCTCGTGATGTCGGGCGACGTGGAGCGCGGCATTCCGATGCTGCACGACGCATGGCGCACGGCAGCCGAGGGCGGCGACTGGTTTGCGCGCAAGGCCGAGCATCTGTACGGCGAGGCGCTGTTGCGCACGGCGCGTCCCGCAGGCTTCGAGCCGTGGCTCGCCCGCAATGACAGCGACAGCGGCAACTATCAGCCGGTTGATATTACGCCCTGGTCGGGCGAACAGGACTTGCGCGGCAAGCGCGTGCTGATTACGCATCAGATGGGTTTTGGCGACCAGTTCCTGCTTTTTGCCAATGTCGCGCAATGGCGGGCCGCAGGCGCGCAATTGATGATCACGTGCGATGCGCAGTTGCATCCGCTGCTGCAGGCGTCGCTGCCCGATTGCCACGTGGTGAGCGCGCCGCGTCCGTTGCATCAACGTGGTCCGTTGCCGGAACCGCTGGCCAGTCAGGTACGCGAGTTCGCGCCCGATCTGCATGCGACGCTGCTGCATTTGCCGTTGCTCGCCGCGCAGCAAACGCCGCTGCCGTCGCCGTTTTTCCCGGCTTATCTGCGCGCGCCTGAAGCGGCGCGCGAAGCCGCCGCCGGATGGGCGCGCGAGTTGCGCGCGGCGCAGCCGGGCAAGTCACTGATCGGTATTTTCTGGGACTGCAACCAGCGCCACGCGCACGAGGTCGGCGCAGTGATGCGCTGCTCGGCGATCCGGCGCAGCTTGCCGTTGACGGAAGTCGATCACCTGGTGACGCATCCATCGGTGGCGGCGAAGCGGCATTTCGTGAGTCTGCACCATCCTTCCGTGCAGGAGTTCGCCGGCATGCCGTCGGGCAATATCAGCGTGTATGGGCCGGGGATCAAATCGTTTGCGGAGACGGCCGCCTGCATCGAGCAACTGGATGCCGTCGTGGCCGTCGATTCGGGCGTCGCGAACCTGAGTGCGATGCTCGGCAAGCTGACCGTCGTGCCGCTCAATGTGGCAAGCGAATGGCGTTGGGGCGTGGAAGGCGATACGTCGCCGTGGATGGCGAATCTGAAGCCGCTGCGTCAGACGCTGATGGGCGACTGGCGCAGCGTGGTGGATGAGGCGATCGGGTTTTTGTCGTAGCGGCGTGGCGGCGGGGCGGTGCGCGCCCCGTTCGATGCCGCGTCGAGCCAGAATTACAAAGCGTTCACTGACTCAAGTACGTAAACTTCCCACCCTTGATAATCCCCATCACGCTGGCGCGCTGATCGAGCCCGACGTGATCCTTCGCGCTCGTATTCACGACGCCGTTCGGCACCACCAGCTCATGCGCGTGCTCGAGCTCGGTGCGCAACGCCGCGCGAAACTCCGGCGTGCCCGGCTGCGCCGTCTTCAAGGCGCGCGCCACGGCATCCTGCAGACGCGGATATACGCCCGCCGCATCGCCCGCGAACTGGGTGACAGTGTTTGGCCCATACTGCGCTTCATACGCGTTGACGAACGCCAGAGCCGCCTTCTTCGCCGGATGATCGGCAGGCAGCGTGCGCGCCACGACGACCGGCTGCGTCGGGAACAGCGTGCCCTCGACATCCTTGCCGCCCAGCTTGATGAACTCCGGCGTCGCGATGCCGTGCGTCTGATAGATCGCGCCCTTGTAACCGCGCTCGACGAGCGTGCGCTGCGGCAGCACCGTCGGCGTGCCCGCACCCGCGATCAGCACGGCATCCGGCTTCGCGGCGATCAGTTTCAGCACCTGGCCCGTGACGCTCGCATCGGTGCGGTTGAAGCGCTCGGTCGCCACGACTTGAATATGGCGCAGCGCGGCGAACTTCGTGAACTCGTTGAGCCAGCTGTCGCCATAGCTGTCCGCGAAACCGATGAAGCCGACCGTCTTGATGTTGTGATTCGACATGTAGCGCGTCATCACATCGGCCATCGCGCTGTCCGTCTGCGCCATCTTGAACGCCCAGACCTTCTTGCCTTCCTGCGGCTCGACGACGCTCGCCGAGCCGATCAGCGTGATCATCGGCGTCTGGCTCTCGGCGACGGGATCGAGCGCCGCCATTGCGGCAGGCGTGATGTTGGGGCCGACGATCACATCGACGTGGTCTTCGTTGATCAGCTTGCGGATGTTGCGCACGGCGTTGCCCGGATCGGAGCCGTCGTCGAGGATGATGTACTGCGCGTTCTGACCGGCAATCGTCTTCGGCCACATCAGCATCGCGTTCTTGCTGGTGATGCCGATCGTGGCGGCCGGACCCGTGCTCGACAGGTCGATGCCGACCTTCAGGTCCGCGTGCGCGGCGGTGGCGGCGAACAGCGCGCCGATCGCGGCGGCACGCATCAGGGTGCGTTTGAATTTGTTCTTGTGCGACGACATGCGAAAGATCTCCTACCGGATAGCGTGGCTGTTGTTATAGCGGATCAGTTATAGCGGATCAAAAACCTCAAAGCTCGTACGTTTCGTGATCGCCCTTGAGCGCCTGCTCGATCAGCTTGCGGTTCATGTTCGGCGACAGCAGCTCGACGAGCGTATACACATAGCTGCGCAGATACGCCCCCTGCTTCAGCGCGACACGCGTCACGTTGCTGCCGAACAGATGCCCGACGGGCATCGCGCGCAGATGTCGGTCGCGCTCGGCGTTGAACGCGATGTCGGCCATGATGCCGACGCCCAGCCCCAGTTCGACGTAGGTCTTGATCACATCCGCGTCGATCGCTTCGAGGACGATATCGGGATGCAGACCGCGCAGGCGGAACGCTTCGTTGATCTTGGTGCGGCCGGCGAACGCGTTATCGTACGTAATCAGCGGATATTGCGTGAGGTCGTCCAGCGACAGCTGCTTGCGCTCCAGCAGCGGATGGTCGGCGGGCATCACGGCGAGGTGGTGCCAGGTGAAGCAGGGCAGCGACACGAGCTCCTTATAGGTCGAGATCGCCTCCGTCGCGATCGCCACGTCCGCCTGATCGTGCAAAACCAGTTCGGCCACCTGGGTCGGGCTGCCTTGCAGGATCGACAGGTGAACCTTCGGAAAACGCTTCTTGAACTCGGCGATGGCCGCGGGCAGCGAGTAGCGCGCCTGCGTGTGCGTGGCAGCGATCACGAGATTGCCCTGGTCTTGTGCCGCGTAATCTTTACCGACTCGCTTGAGGCTTTCCACTTCCTGCAGAATCCGCTCGACGGACGCCAGAATGATCCGGCCCGGTTCTGTCAGCGAGCGCACGCGTTTGCCGTGCCGGGTGAAGATTTCGACGCCCAGCTCGTCCTCCAGCTCGATGATGGCCTTCGAGACGCCCGGTTGGCTTGTATGCAGTGCCTTCGCGGCTTCCGTCAGGTTGAAATTCTGACGCACGGCCTCGCGCACGAAGCGGAACTGATGCAGGTTCATATATAACCTCGCCGCATATCAAAAGAATTTTTTAGTCGTTTGAAATATAAGGCGAGTTTATTACGATTTGTCCAGTTTTTCCAATATGGATATCTGTTTTTGTCATTAGCAAATGAGTGATGCGTCTAAACGGCTGGTCGCCGTCTCACTCAAAGCAGACTGATGAAGACAAATCCGAACCGCGGCGTAACCGGAACGCCGCGTCGTGTGAGACGAACAAACCCTGGGGTCCCCGAATGTACCAATACGATCAGTACGACCAGACCATCGTCGACGAACGCGTCGCGCAGTATGCCGACCAGGTTCGCCGCCGCCTGTCGGGCGAATTGAGCGAAGAAGAGTTCCGTCCGCTGCGCCTGCAGAACGGCCTGTACATGCAGCGTCACGCGTACATGCACCGCATCGCGATTCCGTACGGCAACCTGCGCAGCGACCAGTTGCGCATGCTCGCTACGATCGCACGCGAGCACGACCGCGGCTACGGCCATTTCTCGACGCGCTCGAACATCCAGTACAACTGGATCAAGCTCGAAGAAACGCCTGAAATCCTGCGCAAGCTCGCGTCCGTCCAGATGCACGGCATCCAGACGTCGGGCAACTGCATCCGCAACATCACGGCCGATCAGTTCGCGGGCGTCGCGCCCGACGAAATCGTCGATCCGCGTCCGTGGGCGGAAATCATGCGCCAATGGTCTACGTTCCACCCCGAATTCGCGTGGCTGCCCCGCAAGTTCAAGATTGCCGTGTCGGGTACGAAGGAAGACCGTGCAGCCGTGCAGATCCACGACCTGGGCGTCTATCTGAAGAAGAACGACGCGGGTGAAGTGGTCGCCAGCATCCTCGCGGGTGGCGGTCTGGGCCGCACCCCGATCATCGGCGCGATCATCAAGGAAGACCTGCCCTGGCAGCATCTGCTGACGTACTGCGAAGCCGTGCTGCGCGTGTACAACCGCTACGGCCGCCGCGATAACCTGTACAAGGCGCGTATCAAGATCCTCGTCAAGGCACTGTCGCCCGCGAAGTTCGCGCAACAGGTCGAGGAAGAATGGCAACACCTGAAGGACGGCCCGTCGACGCTGACGGAAACCGAAGTCGCGCGCGTCTCGCAATACTTCGAGCCGCCCGTATATGAAAAGCTGCCGGACACGGACGCTTCGTTCGAGAAGCATCTGCTGGAAAGCAAGCCGTTCGCGCGCTGGGTCGAGCGCAATGTGCGCCCGCATCGCGTGTCGGGCTATTCGTCGGTGACGATCTCGCTCAAGCCGCGCGACATCGCGCCCGGCGACGCAACCGACAAACAGATGGACGCCGTCGCTGATTGGGCCGAGGAGTACTCGCTGGGCGAAATCCGCGTGTCGCACGAACAGAACCTGATTCTCGCGAACGTGAAGAAGCGCGATCTGTACGCGCTGTGGGAAAAGGCCAAGGCACAAGGTTTCGCGACGCCGAACGTCGGCTTGCTGACCGACATCATCGCGTGCCCGGGCGGCGATTTCTGCTCGCTGGCGAATGCGAAGTCGATTCCGATTGCGCAAGCCATTCAGGAACGGTTCGACAACGCTGACTTCGTCTACGACCTCGGCGACCTGTCGCTGAACATCTCGGGCTGCATGAACTCGTGCGGTCATCACCACGTCGGCAACATCGGCGTGCTGGGCGTCGACAAGGACGGCTCCGAGTGGTACCAGGTGTCGCTCGGCGGCGAGCAGGGCACGGGTCATGACGGCGCGAAGCTCGGCCGCGTGATCGGCCCGTCGTTCTCGGCGGAAGAAATGCCGGACGTGGTGTCGAAGGTGATCGATACGTTCGTCGAAAACCGCATCGACGGCGAACGCTTTATCGACACGTACAACCGCATCGGACTCGTGCCGTTCAAGGAACGCGTGTACGCATCGCGTCAGCCGGCTCACGCGTAACGGGAACAAGGATTAGCAGATGGCATCGATTATCAAGGACCGCGCAATCGTCAACGACGACTTCACGGTGATCCGCGCAGCCGAAGACGGCGCGTTGCCCGCAGTCGGCGCTTTGCCCGCCGGCAAGGTCATCGTCCCGTTCGCGCTGTGGCAGGCGTCGCGCGACGAACTGACGGCGTCGCGCAGCGCGCAGGAAATCGGCGTGTGGCTCGCGCCTGACAGCGAACCCGCCGACATCGTCGCGGACTTCGACAAGATCGCGTTGATCGCGGTGGACTTTCCCGTGTTCCGCGACGGCCGTGGCTACAGCACGGCGCGCCTGTTGCGCGAGCGTTATGGCTACAAGGGCGAGATTCGCGCGATCGGCGACGTGCTGCGCGATCAGTTGCGCTTCTACGAACGCTGCGGCTTTAACGCGTACGCACTGCGCGAAGACAAGGACATCGAAGACGCGCTGAAGGCCTTCACCGAATTCACCGTTCAGTATCAGGGTGCGTTCGACGATCCTTCGCCACTGTTTCGCCATCGCGAAGCGGCCGCCGCCGCACAGAAGGCGTCGGTATGACGAGCGCAACGGGCGTCACGGCTGAACTGCAAGCGAAGATCGAACGTCTGGACGCGCTGCTCGATTTGATCGCGCAGCGTCACGACAAGGTCAAGCTCGCGAGCAGCCTCGCGGCGGAAGACATGCTGCTGACGCATGCCATTTTGTCGCGTGGCGTGAAGATCGGCATTTTCTCGCTGAACACCGGTCGTCTGCATGCGGAAACACTCGGCATGATCGACCGCGTGCGCGAGCGTTACGGCTATGAGATCGAGCAGTTTCATCCGCAGGCGGATGCCGTCGACGAATACGTCGCGCAGCACGGCCTGAATGCGTTCTACGAAAGCATCGATCTGCGCAAGCGCTGCTGCGAGATCCGCAAGGTCGAGCCGCTGAACCGCGCGCTGTCGGAAGTCGGCGCGTGGGTGACGGGCCAGCGGCGCGAGCAGTCGGTGACGCGCGCGGAACTGCACGAGGAAGAGCAGGACCACGCTCGCAATATCGGCAAGTACAATCCGCTCGCCGACTGGACGGAAGCGGATGTGTGGGCTTACCTGAAGGCGTTCGACGTGCCCGTGAATCCACTGCATGCACGCGGCTATCCGAGCATCGGCTGCGAGCCGTGTACGCGCGCCGTGCGCCCGGGCGAAGACAGCCGGGCAGGGCGCTGGTGGTGGGAGTCGCGCGATACGAAGGAATGCGGGCTCCACATCACGACGATCCCGGTCACGGTGATTAGCGAGAACGCCTCCGTTCAATGAGCCGCAACGCGACGGAAGCTGAAGCAGATTTCGATTGAATCTTCTCGTGTCGCACACATCTGGTGAGAACACGATCATGCGACACGAACCAACGAAGGACCTGAACATGAGCACGACGCTCGATTCCACTGTCAACCCGCTGAACGTCACGGCGAACCGGATGGACCACCTCGACTGGCTCGAGGCAGAGTCGATTCACATCCTGCGCGAACTCGTTGCCGAATGCAGCAAGCCGGCGCTGCTGTTCTCGGGCGGCAAGGATTCCGTCGTCGTGCTGGCGCTCGCGTTGAAGGCGTTCGGCCTTGGCGCGAACCGCAAGACGCAGCTGCCGTTCCCGCTGGTGCACATCGACACGGGCCACAACTACGACGAAGTGATCGACTTCCGCGACCGCCGCGCGAAGGAAATCGGCGCGGAACTGGTGGTCGGCCACGTCGAAGATTCGATCAGGAAGGGCACCGTGCGTCTGCGCCGCGAAACGGATTCGCGCAACGCCGCGCAGGCTGTGACGCTGCTGGAAACGATCGAGCAATACGGCTACACGGCGATGATCGGCGGCGCGCGCCGCGACGAAGAAAAGGCGCGCGCGAAAGAACGCATCTTCTCGTTCCGCGACGAGTTCGGCCAATGGGACCCGAAGGCGCAGCGCCCGGAACTGTGGAGCCTGTATAACGCGCGTCTGCATCAAGGCGAGCATCTGCGCGTGTTTCCGATCTCGAACTGGACGGAACTCGACGTGTGGCAATACATCGCTCGCGAGAACCTCGAACTGCCGTCCATCTATTACGCGCATAAGCGCGAGATCGTGCGCCGCAACGGCCTGCTCGTGCCCGTGACGCCGCTTACGCCGATCCGCGAAGGCGAGTCGAGCGAAGAGGCGGTGGTGCGTTTCCGTACCGTGGGCGACATCAGTTGCACGTGCCCCGTTGAAAGCGATGCGGACGATCTGGAAAAGATCATCGCCGAAACGGCCGTGACGGAAATCACGGAACGCGGCGCGACGCGCATGGACGACCAGACGTCGGAAGCGGCGATGGAAACGCGCAAGAAACAAGGTTATTTCTAAGGCACGGGGTAAGAAGATTATGAGCATTCATCAACCTGAAGACCTCGGCGTGCTTCGTTTCATCACGGCTGGCAGCGTCGACGACGGCAAGAGCACGTTGATCGGCCGCCTGCTGTACGACAGCAAGGCTGTGCTGTCGGATCAACTGTCAGCGCTCTCGCGTGCGAAGAACAAGCGCACGGTCGGCGACGAAATCGATCTGTCGCTGCTGACGGACGGCCTCGAAGCCGAACGCGAGCAGGGCATCACCATCGACGTGGCATACCGCTACTTCGCGACGGCGAAGCGCAAGTTCATCATCGCCGACACGCCCGGCCACGAGCAGTACACGCGCAACATGGTGACGGGCGCCTCGACGGCGCACGCCGCGATCATTCTCGTCGACGCCACGCGCGTCACGTTCGAGAACGGCGTCGCGCAATTGCTGCCGCAGACCAAGCGCCACAGCGCGATCGTCAAGCTGCTCGGCCTGCAGCACGCGATCGTCGCGATCAACAAGATGGACCTCGTCGACTACAGCGAAGCGCGTTTCAACGAAATCCGCGACGCGTATGTCACGCTGGCGCGCCAGCTCGGCCTTGCCGATGTGCGCTTCGTGCCCGTGTCGGCGCTGAAGGGCGACAACATCGTGACGGCGAGCGAGCGCATGCCGTGGTATGCGGGCGAGCCGCTGCTCGACGTGCTCGAAGCGCTGCCCGTCGAACTGCCGACGCATCAGGCGCTGCGTTTCCCGGTGCAATGGGTCGCGCGTCAGGACGGCAGCCAGGCCGACGATTTCCGCGGCTACATGGGTCGCGTCGAATCGGGCGAAGTGAAGCTCGGCGATTCGATCGTCGTGTTGCCGGCGAACCGTCAGGCGACCGTCGCTGAGATCATCGCGCCCGTGCCGGGTGGCACGGCGCAAGTGGACCGCGCGTTCGCGGGCCAGACGGTGACGATCCGTCTGGCTGAAGACGTCGACGTGTCGCGCGGCGATACGTTCGTGCTGGCAACGGGTGTCGTGCAACCGGCGAAGAAGCTCGAAGCGGACCTGTGCTGGTTCGACGACACGCCGCTGTCGACGGCCCGCAAGTATCTGCTGAAGCAGACCACGAGCACGGTGTTCGCGCGCATCGGCGGCATCCAGCAGGTGCTCGACGTGCACACGCTGTCGCACGCGACGGACCGTCACGAACTGGCGATGAACGATATCGGCCGCGTGTCGCTGACGCTGCAAAAGCCGATCGTCGCCGACGATTACGACACGCATCCGGGCACGGGCGCTTTCGTGCTGATCGACGAAGCAACGCATCACACGGTCGCGGCCGGCATGATTCGTTCTTTCTCCGCTTGAAGCAGAAAGCGGACGGAGCGTGAGCGAAATGGGTAAGGTGTATCTGATCGGCGCCGGGCCAGGCGCTGCCGACCTGATCACGGTTCGCGGCGCGCGGCTGCTGGGGCTCGCCGATGTCGTGCTGCACGATGCGCTCGTCGAGCCGGCGATGCTCGACTATGCGCCGCGTGCGCGCAAGATCGCGGTGGGCAAGCGATGTGGGCAGCGCTCGACGGCGCAGCACTTCATCAACAAGCAGATCGTCGATGCCGCGCGCGAGCATGGTGTCGTCGTGCGGTTGAAGGGGGGCGATCCGATGCTGTTTGGTCGCGCCGATGAAGAGATGCGTGCGCTGGAGGCGGCCGGCATCGAGTATGAAGTCGTGCCGGGCATCACGGCGGCGTTGGCGAGTGCGGCGTCGCTGCGACGTTCTTTGACGCTGCGCGGCGTGTCGCGCAGTGTGGCGCTTGCGACGCACAGCCGCGCGCCGGATTCCGCCGAGATTCGCGAGCAGGTGAACGCGGATTCGCTGGTGTTTTACATGGGCCGCGACAGCGCGCCCGAGATCGCGCAGCAACTGATCGACGCGGGCCGTCCGGGTTCGACGCCGGTGGCGATTGTCGAGGCATGCTCGACGCCGCGCGAGCGCATGTTGACGCTGACGCTCGATGGACTTGCGGCTGGCGATGCGCAATTGTGGCTCGACGCGTCACAGCCTTCGCTGCTGATGATTGGCGACGCGTTTGCCGAGCGGGTTGCGTGCAGCGAGCCTGAGTCCGCTGTGGAGCAAGGTCAGCCAGTTTTGCGGGTCGCTTAAGTTTCTATCTGTGCTGTTTTCTATTGATCGGCCGCATTCGCGTGGGTGAATGCGGCCGATTGTCTTTTCCGCGCGCCATCGAGTCAGGCACGTGCGTTGCGTTAAGATTTCCTTTCGCTTTGCATTCGTACTGGACTCATGCCTTTTTCTTCTTTGCGTCGTTCTTTACTGATTGCGCTTGCGGCCGTTCCCGTGATCGGCGTGCGTGCGCAGCCGGCTTCTTCTGTGTCGATCAATCTCGCTGCGCGCGAGCGGTTCGAGAAACTGGAAGCGTCGAGCGGTGGCCGCCTTGGTGTCGCTGCGCTCAATACGGCGGATGGGTCGTATGTCGGCTATCGGGAGTCGGAGCGCTTTCCGATGTGCAGCACGTTCAAGCTGCTTGTCGTTGCGCTGGTTTTGAAGCGCAGCATGGCCGAGCGTGGTTTGCTCGACGAGCGTGTTCGATACGGTGACGCGGATCTCGTCGCTAACTCGCCTGTTACGAAGCGGCGCGTGGGCGAGGGCATGACGATCGGCGAACTGAGTGCCGCGGCGCTGCAGCACAGCGATAACACGGCAGCTAACTTGTTGCTGACGGCTGTTGGTGGGCCGGAAGTGTTGAACCAGTTCGCGCTTTCGATTGGGGATGAGTGGTTTGATTTGTTGCGCGGGGAGCCGGAGGTTAATGCATCCGTGCCCGGCGACATGCGGGATACCACGACGCCGCGGGCGATGATGCTCGATGTGCAGAAGCTTTTGCTCGCGGATGATGTGCTGGGGCCGCAGCAGCGGGAGCTGTTGAAGGCGTGGATGCTGGGTAATGTTACTGGCGCGGCCAGGATTCGGGCTGCTGTGCCCGGTTCTGGTTCTCGTTCTGGTTGGCCGGTCGCCGACAAGACAGGGAGCGGGGATTACGGCACGGCTAATGATGTGGCTGTGGTGTATCCGCCTTCGGCGGCGCCTTTTGTTATCGCTGTCTATTTCACTGGCGTGATGCCGAAGGAGACGCTGCCGCGGGATGAGGTTGTTGTTGAGGCTGCGAGGATCGTGTTTGATGTGATGAAGTGATTTTTTTTGTCTGCGACGCTTTGGGTGGGTTGGCTTTTTTGCGCTGGGATTCGCGGGTTGTTGGCGTGCTTCGGGCGTTGTCTCTGTGCGTTTGGCTTTTCGCTGGCATCCGCGAATTGGCTTTTCGCTGGCATCCGCGTGACGTTAGCGTGCTTCAGGCGTCGCCCCTGTGCGGGGCGG
>NZ_JAGUUD010000158.1:0-14836 GCF_020177535.1 Paraburkholderia sp. XV
ACAGGGGCGACGCGTGAAGCACGCTAACGTAACGCGGATGCCAGCGAAAGCAAAGCCCAAAACACCGACCAGCGAAGCGAGAAGTCAAATCGCGGATGCCAGCGCAAAAACAAAAACACCAAACAACATCACAAAAGCCAGCGGCAAGCCAACCGAAAGACCCCAGCCGGCCGCAGGCCAAAAAAAAATCACTGCCCAGCAACAGTCATCCGCTCAATCAAAACAGAACCCGTCTGCTTAGTCCCGCGGACAATCGTGTCCGCCCCAATCGCTACGACATGCCGGAACATCTCCTGCAGCGTACTGGCAACAGTAATCTCTTCAACAGGATACTGAATCTTCCCATTCTCGACCCAGAACCCCGACGCGCCGCGCGAATAATCGCCCGTCACGTAGTTGACGCCCTGCCCCATCAACTCAGTGAGCAACAACCCCGTCCCGAGCTTGCGCAGCATCTCCTCGAAGTCATCCGACGCCTGCGTCAACGAACTCCGCAGCGACAGATTATGCGAACCACCCGCATTGCCCGTCGTCGGCATGCCGAGCTTGCGCGCCGAATACGTCGACAGAAAATACCCTTCGACAACGCCGTCCTTCACCACCGAACGCTGCTTCGTCCGCACGCCCTCTTCGTCGAACGGCGCACTGCCCATCGCGCGCGGCACGTGCGGATCTTCCACGACCTGCACATGCGGCGCAAACACCGGCTTGCCGAGACTGTCGACCAGAAACGTCGTCTTGCGATACAACGCGCCGCCACTCGTCGCCTGCACGAACGCGCCGAGCAAACCCGCCGCGAGCGGCGCCTCGAGCAGCACCGGCACCTTGCGCGTGTCGAGCCCGCGCGCGCCCATGCGCGCCAGCGCCCGCTCGGCGGCATAGCGTCCGACCGCTTCGGGATCGGCAAGCTCACCTGCACTACGCTTCGACGTATACCAGTCGTCGCGCTGCATGTTGCGCCCGCTCCCCGCGATCGGCGCGCACGCCACGTAATGACGCGAGTACGGATAACCCGAGAGAAACCCGCGCGACGTGCCGAGCACGAACTGCGAATGCTGGGCCGACACACTCGCGCCTTCCGAGTTCTTGATCTGCGGGCTCACCGCGAAGGCGGCATCTTCCGCGCGGCGCGCGAGCTCGACAGCTTCGTCTGCGTCCAGATTCCACGGGTGATACAGGTCGAGATCCCGCGGGTCCTTTTCCAGCAGCTCTTCTTCCGCCAGACCCGCGCAGTCGTCCTCGGCCGTGAAGCGCGCGATGTTGTACGCGGCCATCACCGTGTCCTTCAGCGCTTGGGACGAAAAGTCAGACGTACTCGCGTTGCCGCGCTTGTTGCCGATGAACACCGTCACGCCGACCATCTTGTCGCGGTTGTGCTCGATGGTTTCGACTTCGCCGCGCCGCACGGAGACGGACAGGCCGTCGCCTTCCGAAATCTCGGTTGCCGCGTCGCTTGCGCCGAGCGACTTTGCGTGACGAAGAATGTCGGAGGCGATTTCCTTCAGTTCATCCTGCGTATGCGGGAAAAATCGTTGCCGGGCTTCCGTGTCTGCTGCCATTGTCGTTTGCCGTCCTGAGTTGCGGTGCCGTCCGGGCCGAAGCCCGCGAGAGTTCGTCGTTGCCAGCGCTGTGTTCAGCCGGCCTGTGCGCCGACGTATCCCGCGATCATAGCAAGCTCTACGCTAGCGTACCTGGCATTCGCATGTGCCTCGCGCGCATTGCTTCGCGGACCGCACCTCGCCCAGCCAGCGCGGCCCGGCACGCTACAATATCGGGCATGACACGCAAAACCCGCATTCAACCCATGGAACCCGCTGACGTCGTCGACGACAACGGGTATGACCGTCCCAGCAAGTCGCAACTGAAGCGCGAAATGCACGCGTTGCAGGAGCTGGGCGTAGAGCTCGTCGCGCTGCCGAAAGACGCATTGAAGCGCATGCCGATGCCCGAATCGCTCGATGACGCCGTGCGCGAAGCACGCCGCATCACCGATCACGAAGGCAAGCGCCGCCAGATGCAGTACGTCGGCAAGGTGATGCGCGGCCTGCTGGACCACGAAACGGCCGCGCTGCGCGAAGCGCTCGACAGGTACAAGGGCGTCAACAAGGCCGAAACGGCGCGCCTGCACTGGATCGAACGCACCCGCGAGCAGCTGCTCGCCGACGACGCCGCACTGACCGAATTCATCCGCCAGCACCCCGCCGCCGACCCGCAGGAAGGCCGCACGCTGATCCGCAATGCGCGCAAGGAAGCGCAGCAAGGCAAGCCGCCGCGCTACTTCCGCGATCTGTTCCAGTGGATCAAGAACGCAGACGGCGCCGGCCATGACGACGCCGGCAGCAACGATTCCGAAGATCTGGACGACGACGATGACGAATCCCGTGCGTAATCATCCCGACGAGCTGATCGTCGGCCTCGTGTCGATCAGCGACCGCGCCAGCACGGGCGTCTATGAGGACAAGGGCATTCCGTCGCTGCAGGAATGGCTCGGCAGCGCCCTCACCTCGCCGTTTCGCACGGAGACACGGCTGATCCAGGACGACGCGCCGACCATCACGAAGACGCTGATCGAACTGGTCGACGAAGCCGGCTGCGATCTCGTGCTGACGACAGGCGGCACAGGCCCCGCGCGCCGCGACGTGACGCCCGAGGCGACGCTCGCAGCGGGAACGAAGGAAATGCCCGGCTTCGGCGAGCAGATGCGCCAGATCAGCCTCAACTTCGTGCCGACGGCGATCCTGTCGCGCCAGGTGGCGGTGATCCGCGAGACGGCCGAACGCGCCGCGCTGATCATCAATCTGCCGGGGCAGCCGAAGTCGATCAGGGAAACGCTGGAAGGCTTGCGCGATGAAGCAGGGAAAGTGAAGGTGCCGGGCATTTTCGCCGCCGTGCCGTACTGCATCGACCTGATCGGCGGCCCGTACATCGAGACTAACGCCGCCGTGGTGGCGGCGTTCCGGCCGAAGAGCGCAGTGCGCGCTCCGCGGCAAGGCTGAAACTTATTTCGCGCTGGCTTCGCTGGACGGCGCGTCGGCCGCGCTCGCGGTGCTCGCCGCCGGGATCAGGAAATGCTCGCGGTAGTAGCGCAGTTCGTCGATCGATTCGTGGATGTCGGCGAGCGCGGTGTGCATCGCGCGCTTCTGGAAGCCCTTGTAGATCGCGGGCTGCCAGCGGCGGCACAGTTCCTTCAGCGTGCTGACGTCGAGGTTGCGGTAATGGAAAAACGTTTCCAGTTCGGGCATCCAGCGCGCCATGAAACGGCGGTCCTGGCAGATCGAGTTGCCGCACATCGGCGACTTGCCGGGCGGAACGTGCTGGCCGAGGAACGCGCGGATCTGTTCGGTAGCGTCGGCCTCCGTCACCGTCGACGCGCGCACGCGATCGATCAGCCCGGAACGGCCATGCGTGTTCTTGTTCCAGTCGTCCATCTTGCCGAGCGTTTCGTCGCTCTGATGAATGGCGAGCACGGGGCCTTCAACCAGCCTGTCGAGCGTCGAGTTCGTCACGACCACGGCGATTTCGATGATACGGTCGTTGTCGGGATCGAGCCCCGTCATTTCCATGTCCAGCCAGACGAGATTCATGTCGCTGCGCACGAGCGGCTGATCGACGGATTCGATAATGTCAGTCATTGAAAGCAACCTTGATTGGGGACCGCGCGAGCGGATCGCGTTACACCCGCCGCCCGCCGAAGATGGCGCGCTCCCGCCCGCGAGCGGGAACAACCATATAATTCTCGCATAGAACCTACGGATTCCCCGGATGCCTCCTCTCTACTTCACCGTTCTGTTCGTGATCGCCGTGCTGGCGATGGTCGGCACGAAGCTCTGGCTCGCGTCGCGCCAGATCCGCTTCGTTGCGGCGCACCGCGAGAGCGTGCCGCAGCAGTTCGCGGGCACGATCGCCCTGTCCGCGCACCAGCGCGCCGCCGACTACACCGTCGAGCGCACGCGGCTCACGATGATCGAGATCGTCGTCAGCGCGGCCGTGCTGATCGCGCTCACGCTGCTGGGCGGCGTGCAGGCGCTCGATCTCGCCATCGGCGACGTGGCGGGCAACGGCTACATCGGCCAGATCCTGCTGGTGGCGGCCGTGATCGCGATCACGAGCGCGATCGACCTGCCGTTCGACTATTACCGCCAGTTCGGTATCGAACAGCGCTTCGGCTTCAACCGGATGACCAAGCGCATCTTTTTCGTCGACCGCATCAAGGGTGTGCTGCTCGGCGCCGCGTTCGGCCTGCCGCTGCTGTTCGTCGTGCTGTGGCTGATGAATCAGGCGGGCACGTACTGGTGGTGGTGGACGTGGGTCGTATGGGTCGTGTTCCAGATGCTGGTGCTGATCCTCTATCCGTCCTTCATCGCGCCCATGTTCAACAAGTTCGAACCGCTGAAAGACGAGGCGCTCGTGCAGCGCATCGATGCGCTGATGAAGCGCTGCGGCTTCGCGGCCAAGGGCCTGTTCGTAATGGACGGCAGCCGCCGTTCGGCACATGGCAACGCGTATTTCACGGGCTTTGGTTCGTCCAAGCGCATCGTGTTCTTCGACACCCTGCTCTCGCGTCTGTCGGGCAGCGAGATCGAAGCGGTGCTCGCGCATGAACTCGGCCACTTCAAGCGCCGCCACGTGATCAAGCGGATGATCGTCACGTTTCTGATCAGCCTCGCGATGCTTGCGCTGCTCGGCTGGCTCACGCAGCGTACGTGGTTCTTCGAGGGGCTCGGCGTGCGTCCGTCGCTGACGGCCAGCAACGACGGCCTCGCGCTGGTGCTGTTCTTCCTCGCGGTGCCCGTGTTCCTGTTCTTCGTGACGCCGCTGGGCAGCCTCAGTTCGCGCAAGCATGAATTCGAAGCGGACGCTTTTGCCGCGACGCAGGCCGACGCGAAGGATCTCGTCAACGCGCTCGTCAAGCTGTACGAAGACAACGCGTCGACGCTCACGCCCGACCCGCTCTACACCGCGTTCTACTACTCGCATCCGCCTGCGTCGCAGCGGATCGACCGTCTGCTGCGTCACGCATGAGCGGCCGCTCGCCGAAAGCGCTGCGCGCCGCTGCCGCCAGCGACCGCGCCCAGGAGCGCGTGCGCGGCCTCGTGATCGCCGCGCATGGACGTCACTACATCGTCGCGCCCGAGGACGGCAGCGCGATCCTGCAATGCTTCCCGCGCGGCAAGCGCAGCGAGATCGCCGTCGGCGATCAGGTGCTGTACGAGTCGACATCCGCCGATCAGGGCGTGATCGTCGAGATCGGCGAACGGCGCAATCTGCTGTATCGCTCGGATCAGTACAAGTCGAAGCTGTTCGCGGCGAATCTCGATCAGCTGCTGATCGTGCTCGCCACCGAGCCGCATTTCAGCGAAGACCTGCTCGGCCGCGCGCTCGTCGCCGCGGAAGAGAACGAACTGAAGCCGCTGATCGTGCTGAACAAGATCGACGTCGAAGCCGCGCTGCCGCTCGCGCGCAAGCGGCTCGACCTGTATCGCGGACTCGGCTATACGGTGCTCGAAGTGTCCATCAAGGGGCAGCCGGACGCCGCGCGCGAAATCCTCGAAACCCATCTGAGCGGCCATTCCACCCTGCTGCTCGGCCAGTCGGGCATGGGCAAGTCGACGCTCGTCAATCTGCTGATTCCCGATGCCGAAGTGGCGACGCGCGAAATCTCGACGGCGCTCAACAGCGGCCGCCACACGACCACGTTCACGCGCCTCTACCCGCTTCCCGTTGGCGAAGGCGCGTTGATCGACTCGCCGGGCTTTCAGGAATTCGGCCTGCATCATCTGACGGAAGGCATGCTCGAACGCGCGTTTCCCGAGTTCAGGCCGCTCTTGCCCAACTGCCGGTTCTACAACTGTCACCATCTGCATGAGCCCGGTTGCGCGATCCTCGAAGCCGTCGCCGATGGCCGCATCGCGAAGGAACGGCACGCGCTCTACGCGCAGCTCGTACATGAGGCAAGCCAGATCGTCCGTTGACAGCAATCATGATGAAGCTCATGCGCGCGCCCAACGTCGTGATTGGGCAGCATTGGATCAACGTGCTGGCAGCGGCGGGTATTGCGTGCGAATTGCATAACCGCTATCTGAGCGGCGCGATCGGCGAGATTCCGGCGGATCAGTGCGCGCCCGAGCTATGGCTCGTCGACGAACGCGACGAAGCATTGGCGAGGAAGTTGATCGATGCGGCGCGCAGCGGACCGGCCATCGGCGCGCCCAGCTGGCGCTGCGCACAGTGCGGTGAACTGCTCGAAGCGCAGTTCACCGTGTGCTGGAATTGCGGAACGGCGCGCGATCCGCTGGACGGGTGAAACGCCTGTTTAAGGGAAAGTCGGCGCTCAGGCGAGCCAGACGGCGATCGTCAGCATCAGCAGCAGGATCATCCACAGGATCACAGCCCGCCATACCAGGCCCACCGCCGATTGCAGCGTGCGCGGCGTGCAGTCGTCGCCGACGGGCATCGGGCCGCCGTCGCCCGTTGCCAGCGCGTCGAGGCTCGATACCTCAGCGAGCGGGCCCGCGAGACGCGCACCCAGCGCGCCGCTGCCGGCGGCGAGCAGCACGCCGTCGTTCGGGTCGGGCCATTGGCGCGCATGGTTGCGCCACGCGTAGATTGCGTCTTCGAAGTTGCCGACGATCGCAAAGCCCATCGAAGTCAGACGCGACGGAATCCAGTCGATCACGAAGAACGCGCGCTGCGCGAAGGTGGAGAACGCAGCCGTCCGGTCGTCGACAGGCTTCGACCAGGTGCGCGCCAGATACTCAGCCGTGCGATACAGCACCGCGCCCGCCGGACCGACAGGAACCAGGAACCAGAAGAACACGCCGAACACATGCCGATGCGATGCGACGACGGCATGAATCAGCGTGTGCCGGACGATTTCGCTGACGGGCATATCGACGGTATCGAGGCCCGTCCACTCATTGAGAATTTCACGCGCGCGCGGCACGTCGTCGTTGTTCAGCGACAGGTGGATGTCGGTGAAGTAATGGCTGAACTGGCGAAAGCCGAGCGTGAAGTACAGCACCGCAACGTTCCAGAGGAACGCGAGCACGAAGTGGATCTCGTACAGCACGAAATAGATCAGGCCTGTGACGAGCGTCCACGGCAGCACGACGACCAGCCACGCGAGGATGCCGTGCTTCTCCTTGCCGGCATCGAAGCCGTGCGCCGTCGATTCCGCATGGTATTGAAGGAGCGCCGACACCGGATTGTTCGGCGACAGCGCGCGCATCTGTTCGATGATGAGGGCCAACAATACGGAGAAAAAAGTCATGCGAGACGCCGTGCTATTCGAGTTCTTACCGGACGGTTCTTGCCGGCCGATCCGGTCCGATGAGCGGAATTGGCCATAACGATAGCACAGGGTCGGATGAGGCTGAGCGGCTGCAATACAAACGTAATGAAGCGGCCCTGCATGCCGATCGCGCGGCTACGCATCATGCCGCGAGGAAGCGATAGAAATTGCGCAACATGCCCGCCGTTGCGCCCCAGATGAAGTAATCGCCGCCTACCTCGCCGCGCGGATACGGCATTGCAAAAAAACGACGCTCGCCGCCTTCCCAACTCAGCACGCGGACCTCGTGATTCTTCGGGTCCATCAAAAAGCCTAGTGGGACTTCGAAAATCTCCGCTACCTCGAACGTATCTGCCTGCACCGTGAACGGCGGATGCACGAGACCGACGACGGGCGTCACGCGAAAACCCGTGCCCGTCAGGTATTCGGGCAACGCGCCCAGCACCTCGACGCGCGACGGATCGAGGCCGACTTCTTCCTGCGCTTCGCGCAAGGCAGTTGCCGTCGTGGTGGCGTCGTGAGGCTCGTGACGGCCGCCGGGGAAACTCACCTGCCCCGCGTGATCGTTCAGATGCGCGGTGCGCTGCGTGAGCAGCACGGTCAAGCCGCCGTCACGCACGACGAGCGCCACCAGCACAGCGGCGACGCGGGGATCGCCCGTTTCGCGCCACCGCACTTCGCGCGTCTCCTGCTCCCATGGCACGTTCTGCTCGAAGCGTGCGCGCAGGCCGTCCGGCGTCAGGCGCTCTGGCGCGATGGCAGGCAGATCGATATCCGCCGGTTCAACAGGCAAGCTTTCGGGATCAAAAACGGGACGGGAGGGACGGGAAGGCGCGGTCAATGGAAGTCTCGAAACGAGCGCGAGTGGACACGACGCTATTTTGACCTGGCAAACAAAAAAGCACCCGCGGAGGGTGCTTTTTCTTACAGCTTTTACTCTTGAGCAGCTGCAGCGCGGTCTTTCGACACCAGCTTTTCTTTGATTCGAGCCGACTTGCCCGAACGTTCGCGCAGGTAGTACAGCTTCGCACGACGCACATCGCCACGACGCTTGACGACGATGCTTGCCAGCAGCGGCGAATACGTCTGGAACGTACGCTCGACGCCTTCGCCCGACGAAATCTTGCGGACGATGAACGACGAGTTGAGGCCACGATTACGCTTCGCGATCACGACGCCTTCGTAAGCCTGAACGCGCTTGCGGTTACCTTCAACCACGTTGACGCTGACGATCACCGTATCGCCAGGAGCGAATTCGGGGATGGTTTTGCCTGCGAGCGCGCGCTCGATTTCTTCCTGCTCGAGTTTTGCAATCAGATTCATTACTGACTCCTGTTGCCATCTTGTCGGCGTTCGTACCTGCCTCGCGCTGCGCGCGTTCGGCTACGGCCCCGATAGAGGATGGGTTCACATCTGGAACCGGCCACGCATGGACGGCTCCGCCTTGACCCCGCTTCGTTGCGCGAAGCTCAATGCTTCGCTGCTTCCTTGGCGAGATTTGCGAGCCACGCCTCGTCGGCACGGCTCAACAACTTGTTCTTTCTGGCCTGAACGATCAGATCGGGCCGCTTGACCAGCGTATTGCGCAACGCTTCGCGCCGCCGCCACAACTCGATTTCCGCATGATGGCCGCCGAGCAGCACATCGGGCACACGCACGCCGTCGTATTCCTCGGGACGCGTGTAGTGCGGGCAATCGAGCAAGCCATCGACGAAACTGTCCTGCACCGCCGATTGTGCATCATTCAGCACACCCGGCAGATGACGCACGACGGCATCGATCAACGCCATGGCCGGCAACTCGCCACCCGACAGCACGAAGTCGCCGAGGCTGACTTCTTCGTCGACGACACGGTCGATCAGACGTTGATCGATCGCTTCGTAGCGCCCGCACAGCAAAATCAGACCAGGCTCGGCGGCAAAGCGCATGACCTTGTCGTGATTGAGCGTGGCGCCTTGCGGCGACATCATCACGACGCGCGCGCCTTCGATGCCCTGCTCCGCCTGCGCCGCCTTCGCGGCGCCGATCGCGTCTTCCAGCGGCTTGGCCAGCATTACCATGCCGGGGCCGCCGCCGTACGGGCGATCGTCGATTGTGCGGTAGTTGTCGGTTGTGAAATCACGCGGATTCCACGTGCGCAACCCATATCGCTCCTGCTTCGCCGCGCGGCTCGTAATACCCCAGTCGGTCAGCGCGCGAAACATGTCAGGAAAGAGCGTAACGATATCGAACTGCATCGCTCTCTCCGTGAAGCGAAATGTTTTAGTAATCGGCTTCCCAGTCGACGATGATCTTCTTCGCCGCCTGATCCACCGTTTTGATGAAGACGCCGACGAACGGGATCAGGCGCTCGCCGGTGACCGGCTCGCCGTCTTTCCCGGTAGCCGGATATTCGATGCGCAACACCGACTGCGCACCGTTGTCGATCAGATCTGCAACCTTGCCGAGTTCGACGCCCGCCTCGTTCACAACATCGAGGCCCAGCAGGTCGACCCAGTAGAATTCGTCGGTTCCGAGCGCAGGGAAATCGCTGCGACGCACGTAGACGCGGTGGCCACGCATCGCGAATGCAGCATCCCGGTCAGCCAGGCCGCCGAGTTGCGCAACGATGCTGTCGCCATGAACCTTGGACTGCAGGCGGGGCGCCGATTTGCGCTCGCGGCCCTTCTCGAGCCACCAGCGTTTGGCACTAAGCAAGGCGTCGCCGCCCTGACCGGCGTCCGCATGCGCGGCCACCTTCACCCAGCCTTTGAGACCGTATGCATCGACAATTGCGCCGACCTCGACAGCGTCGTCGGGCCAGCTTTCCGCCGATTCAGCCTGCATGCCTTGCGCAGCTTCGGCCGTTGCGGCATTCGCCGCGGCCCGCTCGACCGGCTTGCGGACAAACGCGCCAAACGACGCTCGCGCGCCAGGCTGTGTTTTCGCCTTGGCGCGTCCTGAACTATCCGAATCACGCTCCGACATCAGCGAACCTCAAGCCCTGCATACGTCAAACCTGCACACCTCGGACTCGCGCAGAACCACTGCCGCACGAGCCGACGATGTACCGTAACACTGCACTTAAGCAGCCGGTTGCGCCTTTTGCGCTTCCTTCACCAGACGCTGGACGGTCGGCGACAGTTGCGCGCCAACGCCTTGCCAGTACGTCAGGCGGTCTTGAGCGATACGCAGCGACTCACCCTTCGTGGCGACCGGGTTGTAGAAACCAACGCGCTCGATGAAGCGGCCGTCACGACGGTTACGCGAATCGGTTGCGACGATGTTGTAGAAAGGGCGCTTCTTCGAGCCGCCACGAGCCAAGCGGATGATGACCATACTAGAATCCTTGAAAACCGGGGTTCGAAACTACTGAAACACGCGATTATAGCCGGAAACCGAAAGCACAACAAACACTTAGCGGGATAAACTGAGCCGCGACGCTGCGGGCAAGGCTCGATGGCCAGGCCACATGGGCCTGTACAAGCACGATGGGAGCGACATGAGGCGCTTGCTGATGCGATTTTGCCTATATGTCAGGGCACCGTCGCGCGGATGCCACGCTGCGCCTGCGCGCCGTCTCCGTTTCCGGGCCACATCCGCTTCGCGCCGCCCCACCGCGGAATGCCGGCATAAGTCTCCACAAGTGCCGCGCGCAATGCGGCCAGCGTAGAATGCGCGACGGCTGTGCGCGGAATCCGCAGCCTCAGAAGCCGTCCGTCACCTTGTCGCTCACGCTCATGGCCACCGTCGCTACGCATCACTCGCGCTTTCGCTCGAAGACCCTCACCGCCGCGCTCGCTTTCTTCTTCGGCACGCTCGGCGCGCACCGCTTCTATCTGTACGGTTTGCGCGACGTGTGGGGTTGGGCGCACCTCGTTGGGACGATCATCGGCATTCCTGGCTTCATGCTGCTCGCCGCCACCGAGCGCGCCGCAATCATGGGCTGGGCGCTCGCCTTTCCCGGTGCCGTGTCGATGCTGGCGGCTTTCCTCGCGGCGATCGTCTACGGCCTGCGCCCCGACGAAAAATGGGACGCCCAGTTCAACGCGGACACCGGCCAGCAGAGCCGCTCCGGCTGGACCGTTATCTTCGTCGTGATCTTTTCGCTGCTGATCGGCGCATTCCTGCTAATGACGGGACTCGCGCTGTCGTTCCAGACCTACTTCGAATCGCAAGTCGAGGCCGCAAAAGCGATCTCGCAATAAGGTCGCATTCAGAAAAGACTCAATTGAGGCGTGTCCAGCGTGTCCGGCGTAGCCGGCTTACGCGGTTTGGGTGACTCGGCGCGCTTGAAATGCGACATGTCGAGAATGCCGTGATTGCGCGCATTGAGACCAAGCCGCCGTACCGCGTTCGCAAAACGCTGCTTGAGCAGATCAGCCCATAGCCCCTCGCCTTTCATACGCGTCGAAAACGACGCGTCGTAGTCCTTGCCGCCGCGCATGTCGCGCACGCGGTTCATCACGCGCTCGGCGCGGTCGGGGAAATGCGCTTCCAGCCACCCCTTGAAGAGCGGCGCAACTTCCCAAGGCAGACGCAACACGATATAGCTCGCGCTCGTCGCGCCCGCTTCCGCGCAGGCCTCCAGCACGCGCTCCATATCCTGCTCGGTGACGAACGGAATTACGGGCGCAATGCTCACACCCACCGGGATGCCCGCCTCGCTCAACGCGCGAATCGTCCTGAGCCGCCGCGCGGGCGTGGCAGCGCGCGGCTCCAGCGTGCGAGCGATGTCGGCGTCGAGCGTCGTAATGGTGATGGCCGCCATCATCAGCCCTTTCGCGGCCATCGGCGCCAGCAGATCGATATCGCGCTCGATCAGCGAGTTCTTGGTGATCGCGGCGAACGCCTGGTTGTGCTCGCTCATGACCTGGATCACGCGCCGCGTCAGCTTGAGATCCCGTTCGACGGGTTGCCATGCGTCCGTATTCACGCCCAGCGCGATCGGCTCCGGCACATAGGATTTCTTCGCCATTTCACGCGCGAGCAGTTCCGGCGCGTTGACCTTTGCGTAGATCCGGCTTTCGAAGTCGAGGCCCGGCGACAGGCCAAGATAACTGTGCGTAGGCCGCGCGAAGCAATAGATACAGCCATGCTCGCACCCGCGATACGGATTCAGCGACACGCTGAACGGAATATCGGGCGACTGGTTGTGCGTGAGGATGCTTTTCGCGCGCTCCTCGAATAGCTGCGTGCGCAACGCCGGACGCCCGCTTTCCTCTTCCGGCGGCGCGATCCAGCCGTCGTCGACGGCCTCGCGCTGGTCCACTTCGTAGCGGCCCTGCACATTCGTGACCGCGCCGCGCCCCTTGCGCGGAGCGGGTGGCGCGATTGGAAATTCGGGAATGTCTCGATCGTAGTCGGTCACGGCACACGGCAAAAGCAATGCTCAATACTGTACAAATATACAGTGTTTACAGCTTTTGTCGAGCATGACTTGAGCGGCCACTTCGGCCTTGCGCGAGTCACGCCGTAAGCGTCACTCGCCTACAGCAATGTTCAGCGTTTCCTTGATTTCTTCCATCACGACATAGCTTTTCGACTGCACCGCGCCCGGCAGTTGCAGGAGTATGTCGCCAAGCAGCTTTCGGTAGTCGGCCATTTCGCCGATGCGCGCCTTGATCAGATAGTCGAAATCGCCCGACACGAGATGGCATTCGAGCACCTCGGGAATCTTCTGCACTTCGCGCCGGAACTGGTCGAACATGTTGCCGCTCTTGTGATCGAGCGTGATCTCGACGAACACCAGCAATGCCGCGCCCAGTTCCGCCGGATTCACGCGCGCGTGATAGCCCGTAATGACGCCGTCGCGCTCCATGCGCTTGACGCGCTCGATGCACGGCGTCACGGAAAGACCCACCTGCTCGGCCAGTTCCTTCATGGCGATCCGGCCATCCTGCTGGAGGATTTTCAGGATCTTGTGATCGAGTTTGTCGAGCGCTCGAACGGGCTGACGCTGTGTACGCATGGTTTTTACTGAAAATCTGAAAAATACAATAACAAAACCTACCTCGACGCAAATAGTATAGCGGTTAACACTAGGCATGCGGCAAACCACCTCGTCTATCGAACAAAAACGCGAAGAACGGGGTTTTCCACCACGCTGCGAGCCTTCCGACCTTTATGGAGCAGCTATGCGAGTCGTCGTTCTGGGCAGTGGCGTCGTTGGGGTTACGACCGCCTATTATCTTGCGCGCGCGGGACACGAAGTCACCGTGATCGACCGCGAAGCGGGCCCTGCGCTCGAAACCAGCTTTGCCAACGCCGGCCAGATTTCGCCGGGCTACGCTGCGCCGTGGGCGGCGCCGGGCGTGCCGCTGAAGGCCGTCAAATGGATGTTCCAGAAACACGCGCCGCTCGCCATCCGGCTCGACGGCACGCAGTTCCAGTTGCAATGGATGTGGCAGATGCTGCAGAACTGCACGTCCGCGCGCTATGCCGTCAACAAGGGCCGCATGGTGCGTCTCGCCGAATACAGCCGTGATTGCCTGCAGGCGCTGCGCGCCGAAACGGGCATCCAGTACGAAGGGCGCACGGGCGGCACGCTGCAACTGTTCCGCACGCAACAGCAACTCGATGGCGCGGCGAAGGACATCGCCGTGCTCGAGGATGCGAACGTGCCGTACGAACTGCTGATGCCGGGCGATCTCGCGCGTGCCGAACCCGCCCTCGCCGCGACGGCGCACAAGCTGACGGGCGGCCTGCGTCTGCCGGGCGACGAAACGGGCGACTGCCAGTTGTTCACGACGCGTCTTGCCGCGCTCGCCGAACAGTTGGGCGTCAAGTTCCGCTACAACACGCCGATCGACGCCCTGGCGCTGGAAGGCGAGCGCATCGCCGGCGTGAAGTGCGGCAGCGAGATGGTGCGCGCGGACAGCTTCGTCGTCGCGCTGGGTTCTTACTCGACGAAGTTCCTGTCGGGCGTCGTCAAGATTCCCGTATATCCCCTCAAGGGCTATTCGATCACCGCGCCGATCGTCAATGCCGAGTCGGCGCCCGTCTCGACGGTGCTCGACGAGACGTACAAGATCGCGATTACGCGTTTCGACGACCGGATCCGCGTCGGCGGGATGGCGGAGATCGTGGGTTTCGACAAGAAGCTGAAGCAGGCGCGCCGCGAGACGCTCGAAATGTGCGTGAACGACCTGTTCCCCGGCGGCGGCGATACGTCGAAGGCGACGTTCTGGACGGGCCTGCGCCCGATGACGCCGGACGGCACGCCGATCGTCGGCCGCACGCCCGTGTCGAACCTGTTCCTGAACACGGGACACGGCACGCTCGGCTGGACGATGTCGTGCGGCTCAGGCCAACTGCTCGCCGACCTGATCTCGGGCAAGCGTCCGGCGATCCAGTCCGGCGATCTGTCGGTGCATCGCTATCTCGGCGAGACGACGGGGCAGACGCGTCCGGCTTACGCCTGATTCGCTTCTCCCGGATACAGCAACGGCGCCTCACGGCGCCGTTGTTTTTTCTGCTTTGGTTTTCGACGTGACGCGAATGGGGCGTCGTCAGAACTGATCTTCGGACAACGCGAGCACGCCCTCGCCGCCCTTCGCGCTGGTG
>NZ_JAGUUD010000159.1:0-14709 GCF_020177535.1 Paraburkholderia sp. XV
CAGAGACACCGAGCGACGAGCGAATTTCTCCACCCTGGAGCGAGTAATTCGTCACATGATAAACAGGCTCGCGCGCGACGACGTTGGCGATTTCGAATACGGTCTGGGTCCCAATGGCCATGACCTGGAAGTCATCCGTCAAGAAGTAGCCAATTCGATGCATTAATTCCGCCAGCCGTCATGTCCGAAAAGGTGAGTATAAATGTCGTTGTAAAAAAATGCCTGTGGCGTGGATGATGAGCGCCTGTGAACCGTATTCGAAGAGGTAAATGCCGATATTGCATTATCCCGAACCGGATTTAGGCGGTGGATAACAGTTTCGAACCAGTATCGCGTGAAAGTTTCGTTAATACATGGCGTATTTGCGGAAATTTGTTCGTCAATCAAAAGTGCAGTGCCGGAGAGACTCAGGCCGCCCGGATGTACAAAAGATGATCGCGCCAACAGAACCCTCGACATTGATCAGCTGGGACTCCCGCGCTGTTTTCTAACGCGTTATCGACCACCGGCGGTTTTATCTTGTGAACATGCCAACGTCTATTGCGGCATCACCGTCGGGCGACGGCCAGATTATCGAGCGAGCGCTGCTAAGTATGCTTTCTCCGACGCCTTTGTTCCCGACTCCGCGTGTGGAGAGCTCGTTCAAAGAAAAGATGCGTCGGGAAAGGTTGTCGGCTTCGCAAAGAAATCACCGGACCGAATGGATCCCGCTGCCAGCCCGGATTGTCGTGCAAGAAATACTATCGGCCCATACGCTTAGTATCTACTGGAGCGATTCCCAGACCGGACATTACGCAGAGCAGATCTGGCGTCTGGGTCTGGCACGGGATGATGGTTTTTGCGCGCTCTCGGGGCGCCCCATCGTTCGGGGCGACGAAGTGTTTCGCCCTCGACGCAGCATGACGCTCGTCCCGGCGAACTGGCGTCGCATGATTCTCGCGTCGGATGTGATTGCGACATTCGCTTCTACGCAGCTCGATAGAGCCGCCGCATAACGTCATACCGCTTTGCCGTGAGTGTTGCACCGTGCATCCGGCATGACAGCGCTGTGTGTTGATGTAAAGAACACCCCAATACATGTGCATGAACCTATACCACCGATTACGTAACCGCAGAGAACGCAAATGACCAGCTCGACATGGCTAGCGCCAGCTACTGACCGTTATGAACAGAAGTATCCGCAGCTGACCGATGCTGAAATAGCACGAGTACGTCAATACGGCGTTGCTCGTTCCTGGACATCGGAACGGATTTTTGAAGTCGGTGCGCCAGGATTTGGGATGTGCGTGGTGTTGCGCGGGATGATCCGCGTGAGTAGCCGCGACGCATTCGGGCGTCATGCTGTCGTTAGCGAGAATGGTCCGGGACACTTCGTTGCGGAAGTTGGGCAGCTATCGGGAGGACGATGCATAGTAGACGGCGATGCAGTCGGGAACGTATCGGCAATTCATATTGTCCCTGAGCAACTCCGCGCGCTTCTGATCGCCGAAGCGGAACTGGGCGAGCGCATTATGCGGGCTCTTATCCTTCGACGGGTCGCGCTCATCGAGCGAGGCAATGGGATCGTCGTAATAAGTCAACCGCATAACGCCCGCCTCCACGCGCTGCAAAGTTTCCTGCGACGTAACAATGTTCCCCATGCCGTCATCGGCGCCTCGTCAGAAAACGACGAGACTGCCTGTTACGTAGCAAAGTGGGTTCGCGACGACTCAGACTACCCGCTCGTGCTGCATCCGAACGGGACGATTTTACGAGCGCCAGATGAAGCCGAGCTTGCCACGGCTTTAGGCTGGCTACCCGATTTTGATCCGGAGTACATTTATGACGTTGCAATCGTGGGAGCTGGTCCGGCGGGTCTGGCGACGGCCGTCTACGCTGCGTCCGAGGGGTTGCGAGTTATAGTGCTCGATCATAATGCGCCTGGCGGACAGGCAGGCGCCAGTGCTCGCATTGAAAATTTCTTTGGATTCCCAACAGGGATTTCCGGGCATGCGCTCACCGGGCGCGCATACGTGCAGGCACAAAAATTTGGCGCCGACGTAGCAATTCCTGCTGAGGCGGAAAGTCTTGATTGCGGCACGACGCCGTTCACGCTGCGCTTGTCCTCTGCCGTGACCATCCGGTCGAGAACCATTGTTATCGCCACGGGCGCGGCGTACCGCAAGCCAGATATTCAGGCCTTGGATCGCTTCGAGGGACGAGGTACATATTATTGGGCTTCACCCGTCGAGGCAAAGCTTTGCGCAGGGCAAGACGTATTGTTGGTCGGCGGCGGAAACTCCGCAGGACAAGCCGCCGTGTACCTTGCGTCGCGTGCGCGGCGAGTTCGTATTCTGATACGAGGAAACACTCTGAAAGCCAGTATGTCGCAGTATCTTATCGATCGTATTGCCGCGCTGGACAATGTCGATGTGACATACGGCACACAGATTGCCGCGCTTAGGGGTGACAGGACGCTAGAAGAAGTAGAGCTTTTAAGCGGGACCCAACGATCGATCGTATTGGCAGAACACGTGTTCGTGTTTACGGGTGCTTCGCCCAACACGTCGTGGCTTGTCGGCTGCGGCGTCGCTGTCGACCAGAACGGCTTCGTGCGTACAGGCGATGCCGCCGGATCTGGGTTGCAGGAGCACGAAACAAGTGTGCCTGGCGTGTTCTGCGCGGGGGATGTCCGATCCGGCTCGACCAAACGGGTTGCAGCGGCGGTGGGAGACGGTGCCGCCGTCGTTGCGCAGATTCATCGTCATCTGGAGCGAGCGGTCGCTCAAGCATAAGCGTCGCGGATGGATTGGCTGCAACGCACGCGGCGTCTATTGCCGACTTTCAAGGTACTGCCCATACCGGGCAATTTTAATCGACGAATAAAAAGGAACTCAGCGATGGCAACGATCGAGCATTTCGAATATGTGTTTCTTGGCGGTGGCAAGGGCGGAAAGACACTGGCAATGGAACTCGCGCAGGCGGGCCGCAAGGTTGCAGTGATCGAGCGAGGCATGATCGGCGGTTCGTGCATCAACGTGGCGTGCATTCCGACCAAGACGCTGATCCAGACCGCGCGCACTGAACACCTCCTGCATCGGTATGCTGGTGCGGCCGTCGACATGGCGAAAGTCTCGGAGCGTGTGAAGGCCGTGGTAGACGGTATGGTGGAGATCAATCGCAATGCGTTTCGTGACTCTGGCCTTGAATTCGTGTTGGGCACGGGCCGTTTTGTCGGACCGCGCCGGCTCGAAGTGAAAACGAATGACGGCAATCTGCGAGTGATCGAAGGCGAAAATGCATTCATCAACACGGGCACGACGGCCGCGATCCCTGATGTGCCGGGGTTGAAGGCTGCTGGACCGCTGACGCACGTCGAAGCGCTGGTGCTGGCGAGGCTACCCGAGAGCATGATCGTGCTCGGCGGTGGCTATATCGGTCTGGAGATGGCGCAGGCATTCCGCAGACTGGGCAGCAATGTCACCTTGGTGCAGGATGCGCCACGCGTGGCGATGCGCGAGGACGAGGACGTCACTCAGGCGATCGAAGCCGCGTTGAAGGAGGAGGGCATCGATATCAGAACTGGCGCGAAACCCGTCAACGTGACGGGCAAGTCGGGACAGTCAGTGACGGTCGCGCTGCAGGACGGCAGCACGGTGAACGGCAGTCATATTCTGGTCGCAGCAGGTCGCACGCCTGTCACGGCCGACATCGGTCTCGACGCTGCGGGAGTCGAAGTCGACGCCCGCGGCTTCATCAAAACGGACGAACGTCTCGCGACGTCGGCCGAGCGCACATGGGCGATCGGCGAGGTGGCAGGCACACCGATGTTCACGCATGCATCATTTGACGACTACCGCGTCTTGCGCTCCCAGCTTGCTGGCGGAAACGTGACGACCCGCGACCGCATCATTCCGTATGCGCTTTTCATAGAGCCGGAACTCGGTCGTGTCGGTCTCAGTGAAGCCGATGCAAAAGCGCGCGGAATCGCGGTGCGTGTTGCGAAGCTACCGATGGCGGCAGTGCCGCGGGCGCGCACGAGCGGCGCGACGAAAGGCTTTATGAAGATGCTCATCGACGCGAAGTCGGACGATATCCTTGGCTTTGCGATGCTGGGCACCAACGCAGGCGACGTGGTGACCGCGGTGCAAATGGCGATGCTCGGCGGATTGCCGTATACCGCCGTGCGCGATGCGATCATTGCGCACCCCTTGATCTCCGAGGGGCTCAATATCCTGCTGGCGAAGGTACCGCAACGCACCGGCCAGTGAAACCGGCGCGAGAATTCTCCAGCCTCGCTGATAAATTCATCGAGAACCGCGATCGCGGCTGCTAGATATTGCGAACGTCGGCGCGCTCTATGACGACCGTTCTGCGGTTGAAAGCCGCCGTTAGAGCCGCAGTGGTTCGGGGGACCGCTTGGGGTCGTCTACGGAAGTTCGGCTTCCACCATGGATCGCGGTGTTCGAGGCGACCTCGGATTTTCGGGTTCGCCCATCAAGGGACATTCGGCTAGCGCCGTCGAATGTCCGAAGTGCGGGGGGGGGGCGACGCGAAACGTGAGTTGGGAACCCGCCAGTGCATTTGAACTTCGCCTCCGAACGCGGCGTGTGGATTTCGTTGTCCTGCTTTCAGAAAGCGCAGCTTGGACGAAGTGAAGATGTTCAGCCATGCGATCGCACTTCATCTTTCACCCTTTGTTGCAACGGTTCGCCGCCATGTCGGGGCCGAATACGATTTGCGGCGGCGCCCCGTTGAGGACACTGCGCCTGCCGCTGAACGCGCAGTTCGACGCCCAGTCAGGTTTGCAGGATCAACTTATATTGCTGCTCGCGCGAATAAGTGGAAGCACTGCTCAAGCAGTGCCTGATCGTGGTATTGTCGCCGCAAATCGAAACAGTCGGCTTCGGCCTATCGCGTATCATCATTGGTCGAATCGGGCAAACGCTGATCAATGTCCCGTCTGTGCCGCTCGCGACGCGCGATCACGAGACGACATTGCTGCTGCCGTCCCGTCGGGCTTTTTGTTATCCGGTTAGTCGGCACGGAAAGCGGCGTCGATTTCGGGTCGCGACAGATGAGCAACCGTGTTCACGAGTGTCTTTGCGGCGGCAGCCAATGCGATGGTCACCATCGCGCGGTGGTCGAATCCCGCGGCTTTCAGGGCATTGACGTCGCTGTCCGATACCTGCGTCCGGTTCGTTGCGACTGCGGCAGCGAAGCGACGCACGGCTTCCAGCCTGGAATCCGGAATTGTGCTTCCGTTCCTCAGTGCCTGGACGACGTCGACCGATGCGCCCAGTTTCGCCGCGAGAGTAGCATGCACGGCAATGCCATAATCCGCAGCGTTTGCGCGGCTTGCGGAGACCATTGCGACTTGCTGTGCGATCGGATCGAGCGAACTTGCCCCAAGAGACTGGAGCATCGCGATATAGGCTCCGAGCACCGACGGTTCAGCGGCCATCGCGTAGCCCAGGTTAGGCACGAAGCCGAACACGCCACGCATGCCGTCGAGCAATGCTTTCGCCTCGGCAGGTGCCGATGCTTCTCCGAGGTCTCCGAACAGTGCCGCGCCTTGCGCCGAATCCACGGTCCGCGCCAGAAACGCCCGGATGATCGCCGCGACTTCGTCGAGATGCGTTTCTAGCGGGAAGTGTCCCGCGTCGACGAAGTGAATCTCGGCTTCTGGAAGATCGCGGCGGAAAGCTTCAGCGCCGGCCGGCAAAAAGAAAGGATCGTTGTTTCCCCAGACAGCCAGCGTCGGCGGACGATGCGTGCGGAAGTATTCATGGAAGCGGGGATACGCCGCTACGTTCGTTTTGTAGTCGCCGAACAGATCGAGTTGAATGTCGGCGTTGCCCGGCCGATCCAGGAAATGCTGGTCGAGCGTGTACGACTCGGGGGCGATCAGCGAGGTATCCGACTCCCCGTGCATGTACTGAAACGACGTCGTCTCGGACTTCAGGAACGCGCGGAGATTGTTGCGGTTCTCGTCCGTTGCCGCTTCCCAGTAGGCGCGAATCGGATTCCAGCCCTCACTGAGACCTTCCTCGTATGCATTTCCGTTCTGTGAAATCAGCGCGCTCACGCGCTCCGGCCGCGACGCAGCCAGTCGAAAGCCAACAGGGGCGCCGTAGTCGAAGACATAGAGCGCATAGCGATTCAGCGCAATCGTATCTGTGAAGCTTTCCACCACTTCGGCCAGATGGTCGAACGTGTAGGCAAAGGTGTTGGCTTCAGGTGCACCGGAGAAACCAAAGCCGGGCAGGTCGGGGGCCACCACACGATATTTGTCGGCGAGCCGGCTGATGATCCCGCGATACTGGTGGCTGGAAGTCGGAAAGCCGTGCAGCAGCAGGACAACGGGAGCGTCCTTATGTCCGGCATCGCGATAGAACACATCGATGGTCGAACCCGTACGACTATCAGGAACAGAGACGGTTTGATACGTGGGCGTAGCAGACATGACAACCTCCAGTTTTGCGGGTAATCCGGGTGAGTGCGGTACAAGATTGCTTCGGGCGTGACCCTGTTGCCGAAGCGCAGGGGCTTGATTAGTGCCCGGGATGGGGCCGTGGCCGGGTCCTGGAGACCAGTCAGGGAGAGCGGCCACCTGGGTTCTGGCACCGGTTAAGGGCGGGCCATCAGCAGCCCACCGTCACCGGCGCCTCAATCAAACGGGCAGCGCCGGTGCAGCCGGAAAATCCACCGGGACCCGCGTGGTTCCGTGCAGGTAGTTCGTGACGGTTTTGTCTCCGATGAGCACGACGACATCCACGAGGTTCGCCTTTGCCCAGCCTGCTGCGAAAAAGGCGTCCACCAGAGCGGGGTCGGCGTGGCCGCGGTTCAAGACGATGTTGCGCGTCAGCCGAGCCAAAGCATCCAGCTTTGCGTCGAACCCTGCCGTCCCGGCGCGGACTTCGAGGATCTGTTCATCCGTCAACCCGTTCATTTTGCCGATAACCGTATGCGCCGCGAGGCAATACTCACACGCATTGACCTGACTGACAACGAGGTTCACAACTTCGCGAGCCTTGCCGACGATCGAACTCTTTGCGTTCTGGAATGCCAGGTAGTTAACGAGTGCATGTTCCGAATGGGCCAGCGTCGCATACAGGTTCGGCACCATGCCAAGGCTACTCTTGAGCTTGTCGAATATCACTTGATTAGCGGGTGAAACATCTTCACGTGTGGGGACATTGATGGCCGTCATGGTCATACTCCTTTTGCTTCGGTTGAGAAAACTTAAAGTGCGTTACAAGCACCGCGCGACAAACGAGCCGCGCGGCATCAGGGATCGGTCAACGTGTCTTCGCAAACAGGCGCGGCAAGGACGTAACCAGAAGACTGAGGGAAGCCGCGAGAAGTACTAGGTCCTTGAGCAGGAACTGGCCTGGCAGCGCGGAAATTGCGGGGAAACCGCCGGCCGTTGCCTCGGCTACTCCTGGCGTCGTGACAAAGAAAGTCAACGTGATCAGGTATGTCATTGCCGACATCGCTGCGCCGAGCGCAGAGAGCACGGGAACGAATGCGCCGGCGGCAAGTGCGACTGCGGTGGAAAGCTCGAGCGTGCCGATCACATAGCTTGCACCCTGAATGCCGAATACCACGTGCAGCCAGCTCATGATCGGGCTGTTGGCGATGAACGGGGCGATACCATGCGCCTCGTAGCTCGTAAACTTCATGCCGCCAAACCACAGGAACACGATTACCAGAGACCATCGCAGAAGGGCCTGCGATGCGTAAGCCCCTGAGGCTCGTTCGGCGACTGCAAACTCCGATACCGTCGATTGATTGGTCGTTGCCATGATGAAACTCCGTATAAAAAAATCGGGAAATGGTCTCCCACTCGCAACACATCCGAGGCTGCAATGCGAGCCAGAAGATCTGGGTTAAGCACTAAAGAACGACTTGATTTCTGCAGCAACCTGGCTTGAGTTTTCGTCGAGAACGAAATGCCCTGCATCGAGCCAGACAAGCTTCGCGTCGGGCAGATCGCCGAGATATGCTCTCGCGCCGCGTGGAATGAAGAACGGGTCGTTCTTTCCCCACACGATCAACGTTTTTGGCTTGTGATCGCGGAATGCCTGTTGCCAGCTCGGGTAGAGCCCGATGTTCGACTTATAGTCTTCGAGAAGATCGACCTGATAATCCTGTACGCCCGGACGGTCGAGCAGCGCCTGGTCCAATAGCCAGTTATCCGGATTGATGGCCTCACGATCTTTCGCACCGACCAGCCAGTGGTAGCGGGTTCCTTCGAGGCTGACGAACTCGCGTGCCGGCTTTTCGGTGTCGGCAGTTCGTTGTTCCCACAACGGCAGCAGAACCTTTTTGGGTGCGTCGCCCACGCCTTCCATGTATGCGTTGGCATTCTGGATGATGAAGCCCTTCACCCGCTCCGGGCGCTCCGTGAAGAGACGAAAACCCACGGGACCACCGTAGTCCTGCATGTAAAGAATGTACGAGTCGAGTCCGAGTGCATCGATCAACCCCGACACGTGCGCGGCCAGATTGTCGAACGTATAGTTGAACTCGGTGCGCAACGGCGCGTCGGAATGACCGAAGCCGATATAGTCGGGAGCGATCAGATGAAACCGGTCTGCCAGTATTGAGATGAGGCCACGGTACATCTGGCTACTGGTCGGCAGGCCGTGTAAAAGGAGAATCGTCGGCGACTTCCGATCACCCGCCTCACGATAGAAGACCTTTCGACCGTTCACATCAATTGCGCGATGGTATGTGCGCGTGTTCATTATTGGCTCCGTGGAATGAATCGCTTTCGATTCGACCGCCGTGTCGACGTCGTGAAAGCATTCTGTGCATTCCCGGAAAGCGGCGATAGACAGTAAAATGTGAAAGCGACCTCTCATTTTCTGGAAGGCCATGGATCAACTCGATGCGATGGCGGTGTTTCTCGCCGCAGTGGAGACGGGGAGTTTTTCGAAGGCGGGCCGGAAGCTTGGTGTTCCGCTCGCCACGGTCAGCCGCAAGATGGCCGATCTGGAGACGCACCTGAGGGCAACGTTATTGGTCCGCTCGACGAAAGGGCTCGAATTGACGCCAGCTGGACGGTCTTACGCAGTGTCGGCGAAAGCCATTCTGGAGCAGGTGGTCGAGGCGGAGCGGATCGCTGCGGGAGAATATGCAGAGCCGAAAGGCGACCTGGTTGTGACTGCGCCGATCATGTTCGGCAGGCTGCATGTGCTGCCCGTCGTAACGCGCTTTCTTGCTTCGTATCCGGAGGTCTCGGTGGGCCTGGTGCTGACTGATCGGGTCACCCATTTTCTTGACGATCAGGTCGACGTGGCGCTGCGAGTGGGTGACCTTCCCGACAGCAATCTGGTAGCGGTGGGATTAGGCTCGATCAGGCGCGTTGTCTGCGGCAGTCCGGACTATCTCGACACTCGGGGCGAGCCCACCAAACCGGAAGATCTGGCCCTTCACAGCGTGATCTCGTTCGAAAGTATTTCGGCGTCGGTGCAATGGAGCTTCTGGTCTGAAGGCGAGGAGATCAAAACTTCCATACTGCCGCGCTTGAGCGTCAACACCATCGATGCCGCAATCGACGCCGGGCTGTCGGGCACCGGGCTGGTTCGGGCGATGTCCTATCAGGTGGTCGAGTATGTACGGCAGCAGCGGCTACGTGTCGTCCTGCAGAAATTCGAGCCCGAGCCGCGCCCGCTTCATCTCGTCTATGACAGGCAACGCCGACTGCCGCTGAAACTGCGCACATTCGTCGACTTCGTCGTTCCGCTGTTGCGAGAACGGGTGATGGAAGCAAGTCTTTGAGAACTGTGGGGCGAGAGCACCCGGTGACGTGCTGGAATGCGGCATCACGCATCTGACTCCTCTGTCATTAACGTGCCTACCCGATTGCTGAGGTGAGCGACCGGTGCGCCCCGAAGGCTGTCATTGCGTGGCCAGGAATTCGAATGGCAGTTGAGGGTCGACTAGGGAAGTTCGGCGATCAGCCGGGGCGGGCCGTTTGTCGTCAGCCGACGGATATCCTGGTTCGGCCATCTTCGCTCATACAGGCAGCCACTCGTGAAGACAGTTGAGCGACGGTTACACTTGAAGAAGCGGCCATTGCCGCGCGGAAGCAAACGGCAAAGTGGCCGGCCGATCACGTCGCGCAGCAGTTGGCAACTTCACGCAACCTCAATGATTCGGTAGTCGAGGCTATCAATGACGGCTTCGGCCTTAGAACGTTGCGTGTGGAGGTTGATCGCACTCGTCGCGAAGTTCAGAGCACCTCCTATCCGGGCAACAATCCGACCGCCCTGTAACTGCTCATCAAGGTGTCGAACAAGGCGATGTCTGCGCGGCCGCGCGCCATCAGTTGAGCGCCGGCCACTGCGGCGTAGATAGCGCACGCGCGCTCTTGGCTCCCCTCGGCAGTGACGACGCCCGACGCTTCCAAAGACTTACGAAGCCAGGCCACGTTGACGTCAGCAAAAGTCTGCACTTCCTTTTTGACTGCGTCAGGCAGATCGTCATATTCCGCGGCCATAAAGCTGCTCAAGCACATGCGGTTGTCACACTCTAGAGACCGGCGAAACGTCTCCGGGTAACGACGCAAACTGACGAGCGGATCGCTTGACGACGCTGAGAGTTCTTCTAGGGCAACGGCCGCGTCTTCGTAGTATCGTCGCGCGACCGCCGCCGCGAGGTCCGCTTTGCTCGCGAAATGATGGTAGATGCTGGCCGCTTTAATGCCGACCTCCTGCGCGAGTTCTCGAATGTTGAGTCCGGTGTACCCGTGCGCCTGCGCCATTCTTGTCGCAGCCGCGAGGATCCGGTCCCCTGAGCGGGCGATGGCCTCATCAGTCATCACAGCCTTCGTAAAAAAATGGTTGACCCGACGCATTGTACCGCTTAAAGTCCTCCCTAACAAACGTTAGGTAGATATCTTGGTGTCGCAGGAATAGCGGCATTTTTCTGGCCCATGTACCCTAACTAATGTTCGGTAGGCTGCACAATTCGATCAACCGCAACTGCAACGGAACAATCATGACCTCGGAACTGTTCTATCTCGACGCTACCCGTCTCGCTGAACTCATCCGCACGCGCGAAGTCTCGCCGGTGGAAGTTGTGCAGGCGCACCTTGACCGCATCGACGCTGTCGACTCGAAAGTTAACGCCGTTGTTACGGTCGCTCACGATGCGCTCGAAGCCGCCAAGGCTGCTGAAGCGGCTGTGTTGTCGGGTAAGGCTCTGGCCCCGCTGCACGGCGTGCCTTTCACCGCCAAAGATTCGATCGACACGGCCGACGTGGCGACTCAGCGTGGCTCGCCGATCTTTAGAGGACGCATCCCTGGCACCGATGCGACCAGCGTTGCGCGGTTGAAAAGAGCGGGTGGCATCCTCCTCGCAAAAACAAACTTGCCGGAATTTTCATATTGGATCGAAAGCGACAACCTGCTCAGTGGACGATCGAATAACCCGTGGGACCTGGAGCGCACGCCGGGCGGCTCGAGCGGTGGCGAATCGGCGGCCATTGCAGCAGGAATGTCGCCGCTTGGACTTGGCACCGATCTGGCGATCTCCGTGCGCGGGCCAGCTGCTCAGACCGGCATCGTCTCGCTGAAGGCAACTCACGGACGCGTACCGATGACAGGCATCTGGCCGCGCGCTCCGCGCCGCTTCTGGCACGTGGGTCCGATGGCCCGCAGCATTCGCGACCTGGCGCTCGCGTTCTCGCAGCTCTCAGGTCCCGATGGGCACGATGCTTTCGCCAGCAGTACCGTCCCGTTCGATGCCGGGCTGCGCCAGTCTGCGGACCGTCCGTTGCGAGTGGGCTGGATGGTGGGGCCCGGCTTCGGAACAGTCGACCCGGAAGTTGCCGCCACCGTTGAGGCAGCAGCGAAGGCGCTCAAGAGCTTCGACATTCTCGTGGAGCCCGTCCGCATTCCTGCGCTGGAGCGCGACTTCGCTCTCGATGTCTTCAACCGCCTGCACGTCATGGAAATGAAGCCGGCTTTCGCCGAAGCAACAGCAGGTCGCGGTCAGGACGAACTGTACAAGATGGCGAAAACGATGCTGGCGTTGCCCGATACGTCGATGAAGGACTATATCGATGCCGAGCAGGCTGCCGAGCGTCTTCGGGACGGATACGCTGAATACTTCCGGACATACGACGCGTTGATCACGCATGTGCTTCCCATCCCGGCTCACAAGCACGGCGTGGACACGTTCGCGATCGATGGTCATTTGGTAGATGCGACTTATCTTCAGGGCGCAACTGTGCCATTGAACGTCACGGGTTTGCCTGGCATCTCAATGCGATTCGGCACGAGCACGGAGGGCCTGCCGATTAACGTGCAGATTGTCGGTAGTTGGCAGGATGAGTCAACCATTCTTCACGTGGCGTCGCTGCTCGAATCGGTCAGCCCTGTGCGCGATCTGCATCCGACCATCTGAGTGCCCAGCGATTCGTCCGTCGCGAAAAAGCGGAGATCAATCGGCGATGACAGGTAGCGTCGAAAAATGTTACGCGTCACAGCCAGAGAACGCGACGGACGGCCGCGTCCGTTCCGTCAAGCGACCTTCAGTCTCCCGGGGATCGAATGGCTGAGACGGGGCGGTCCAGCACGTGGCACGCGCACTCCTCACGTTAGCTTGTTACGTCAAGCACATCTTCCAGGATATATCCGCGCATGCGCAACCCTGGAGAACCAGACTTGGGGGCAAGCGCCGTCAGCGGAAGACACTCACCGCATCGACCAGGCGGGCTGCCTGCTGCTTCAGGCTCTCAGACGCTGCCGCGCTTTGCTCCACCAGCGCGGCGTTCTGTTGCGTGATATGGTCGAGATCGCTGACGGCCTGGCTGACTTGCGTGATACCGCTGCTCTGCTCGATGGTGGCCGAGCTGATCTCGGCAATCAGGTCCGAGACGCGTTTCACCTGAACGACAATTTCGTCCATGGTCTTGCCGGCGTCATCGACGAGCCTCGAGCCTGATTCGACCTTCGCGACGCTAGCGCCAATCAGACTCTTGATCTCTTTGGCCGCACTTGCGCTACGCTGTGCGAGCGCGCGAACCTCGCCAGCAACGACGGCAAACCCGCGCCCCTGCTCGCCGGCACGTGCAGCCTCAACCGCTGCATTGAGCGCCAGTATGTTGGTCTGAAACGCAATGCCATCGATCACGCCGATGATCTCGGCGATCCTTTTCGAACTGTCGGTGATGTCGTTCATCGTGGTCACCACCTCCGACACTGCCTGGCCTCCCCTTGCCGCTGCATCGCTTGCAGAACCTGAGAGCTGGTTGGCCTGGGTCGCCGTTTCTGCGTTGCTTTTAACTGTGGCGGTCATCTGCGTCATTGATGCAGCCGTTTGCTGCACGTTTGTCGCGGCCTGCTCGGTGCGCGCGCTGAGATCATTGTTACCCTGTGCGATCTCGTTGCTCGCGGTTTGTACATTGAACACCTGCCCGCTGACGTCGTCGATCAGCCAGCGAAACATCAGACCGAGCTGACTGATCGTGCGCAACGTCATGCCGATCTCATCGACGCGATTCATATGCACGACCTTCTGGCTATCACCCGAGGCCACGCGCAACGCCTGTTCTCGCATCTGTTCGAGCGGCCGCGAGATCTGCGCTTCCAGCCACCATGAGGCCAGTAGCAAACAGATCGAAGCCCCCCCAGCAAAACCGCCAAGAGCGCCGCCCGCCAGACCCAGCGCCCAGGCACCGACGATAAGTGTCGGCGCCAGAACCAGGAGCGCCGAACGAATGCGCCAGCGCACGGGCATGGTCTGCACCACCGATGTCCAGCCCATCAGACCGCTGCGAAGGATCAACCCCCTATGAAAGCGACGGCGGCGAGCGTTGCCTTCACGAAAATCCTTGTAGAGCGCTTCAGCTGCGGCAATTTCCTCGCGTGAGGCTTTGGTCCGCACGGACATATAGCCCACCGGCTGACCATTTCTGACAACGGGTGTCGCGTTGGCGCGAACCCAGTAGTGATCGCCGTTCTTTCGGCGGTTCTTCACCAATGCGGTCCAGGGTTCGCCGCCTTTGAGCGTGGCCCACATGTCGGCGAAGGCCTCTTTGGGCATATCAGGGTGCCGTACCAGATTGTGAGGCTGGCCGTGGATTTCCTCAGGACTGAAGCCACTGACCTCGACGAAGGCTGCGTTCGCGTATGTGATGTTGCTCTGGGTGTCCGTGGTCGACATTAACGTCGCGTTGTCGGGAAACTCGAATTCGCGTTGCGTGACGGGTTGATTGTTTCGCATGAGGACAGATCCGCTCGGAATGTTAGATTCGATACGCGGCAGAAAGCGGGGCCGCAGACCCTTTGTCCTTGTTAACGGTATGGTTATTGGGGTCTTGAGTCTTTCAGAGCGATGATGAACTGCCCGGCTAAGTCGCCTTTCCCGTAGAGTCGGTCGCTGTCTCTGCCTCGGAGTTGAACGCGGCGAGGGCGTCACGACACTTTCAAGCACTGTCCTCACGGATCGCCAAGCGGACCGCTGGGATAAATCGGTGACCGGCTCAAGTTGGCCAATCAGTACCTGATGCGATTTTGCATGCCGAGTCAGCGTCTGCCGGCGCAGACGTTTCGGCTGGAGGCGATCCCTTACGGTCCTTCGGCGACGTTCTTTCGACGTCTCTACCGGTCCGAAAGAGGCCACCCCGACTCGCTGGCGCCGAAGCGGAGAGCGCGCAAACGGTGATCAGAGGTATCCGTGGTGACCAAAGTTGGCTCTCTCGCGATTCGGTAT